>JAUIJO010000313.1 GCA_030431185.1 Gammaproteobacteria bacterium
CCGCCCTCGGGCCGGGGCGGCAACGCACGTTCGTCGAGGAACGCCGCGGCCCGTCGCTGCCCGGCGTCCAGGCGCACCCACAGCGCGCGCTGTCCCACCAGGTCGAGCTTGAAGGGCAGGAATTCGGGCGAATCGATCGGTGAGGCGCTCATCGCCCCAGTGTAGGCGAGTGCGCCGGCGCGCTCATCGCGGGCGGGGCTTGGCGCGGTGGGTGGCCTGCGCCGTCCAGGGGTCGTCCGGCCACGGATGCCTGGGATACCGCCCCTTCATTTCCTTCTTGACCTCGGGGTAGGTCCGGTCCCAGAAGCCGCGCAGGTCGCGGGTGATCTGCAGCGGTTTGCCGCCCGGCGACAGCAGGTGCAAGGTCAAGGGCATGCGACCGTCGGCGATGCGCGGGGTATCGGCCAGGCCGAAGAGTTCCTGCAGTTTCACCGCCAGCACGGGTTCGACGGGCGCATCGGTCGCGTCGTCCCAGGCATAGGCAATGCGACGTTCGAGCCCGGACGGCACGGCGATGCGCGTGGGGGCAAGCGCGTCGATGCGTTGCCGGACAGGCCATGGGGCCAGTGACTTCACCGCCTCGTTGAACGCCGCTTCGTCGATGGCATCCAGGCGCGTCCGCCCCGCGAGCAGTGGCCGGAGCCAGTCGTCCATGCCGGCGAGCAGCGCGGCATCGGACAGGTCCGGCAGCGTGTCGGCCTGGTCGGGCAGCCAGGCACGCAGGCAACGGAGCCGATCGCGCCACTGACGCAGGCCATCGCTCCAGGGCAGCGCCGACAGCCCCAGCTGGCGTACCGCGTCCACCAGCGCCTCGGCATGGCGCGAGGGGTCGGGCGCGGCCAGCGGGCGGGCGTCGAGCACGATGCGGTCGAAACGCGTTTCGCGAACCGCCGCCACGCCACGTTTCTCCATGTCCCAAACCACGCGGTCGGTGGTGGTGAACCGTGCCGCGGCGTCCTGCCGGAGGCGCGCTTCGTCCAGGGGTGCCGCGCGCAGGACGCGGGCTTCGCGCGCATCGTCGCGCAGTTCGCTGACCACCAGCCAGGGCTCGCCGTACAAGGCGCTGTCATCGAACAGGCGGGCCATGCGGCCGTTGGCGAGCGCGTAACGCAGCGGGTCGGTGGCATGCTGGCGCGCGATGCGGTCGGGAAAGGCATGCCGCAGCACGTCGCCCAGCACGTGGGCCGGCAGGTCGGACGGCGGGGGCGCGGGGACATGGCTGCGTCGCCGCCATTGCCGCGATGCCTGGTCGATCGCCGCGAGCGCGCCGCGGGAAGCCTCGGCGGGCACACGGCCTTGCCGGAACGCGGCGAGCGCCTGCCAGCGATCGGCGAGGGCATCGCTGGGCGGCGCACCGCGGGCGCCACGCAAGGGATCGCGCGCCTCGAGCAGTGCCGCGAGGTCGCAGGCCAGCGCGCGCTCGACGGGATCATCCGGCGCCAGCAGCATGGCCGCCAGGCGCGGATGCGTGCCCAGCTGCAACATGCGCCGTCCCAGCGGCGTGATCGCCTCGCCGTCCAGCGCGCCCAGGCGTTGCAGCAGCTCGCGCGCGGCGGCCATCGCGCCCGGCGGCGGCGGATCGACGAAACGCAGGTCGGTCGCACCCCATGCCGCCAGTTCCAGCGCCAACCCGGCCAATTCCACCTGGCCGATCTCGGCGCGGCGCTGGGCCTCCAGCCGCTGCGACTGCGGCCACAGGCGATAGGTCCAGCCTTCGGCGACGCGGCCCGCGCGGCCGGCACGCTGGTCGGCCGAGGCCTGGGTGATGGGCACCGAGGCCAGGCGCGCGAACCCGCTGTTGGGATCGTACCGGGGTTCGCGCGCGAGCCCGCTGTCGACCACCACGCGCACCCCGGGCAGGGTCACGCTGGATTCGGCCACGTTGGTCGAGAGCACGACGCGGCGACGGCCGTCGCTGGCGGGCTGCAGCACGCGCGCCTGCTGCTCCACCGGCAGGTCGCCATGCAGGGCGAGGACATCGACGTCGCGCAGCGCGGCGAGCGCCGATTCGGCGCGCGCGATCTCGCGGCGGCCGGGCAGGAACACCAGCACGTCGCCCGGGTGCGTGGCGAGCGCATGTTCGACGGTGCGCCGCACGTGGTGTTCAAGCGCCTCCTCGCGACGCGGCGGCGGATGCTCGATCGCCACCGGATGGGCGCGCCCCTCGCTCGCCAGTCGCGGCGCATCCAGGTGCCGGGCGAGCCGCTCACCGTCCAGGGTCGCCGACATCACCACGATGCGGAGGTCTTCGCGCAGACCGGCTTGAACGTCCAGCGCGAACGCCAGGCCAAGGTCGGCGGCGAGGTGGCGTTCGTGGAACTCGTCGAACACGAGCGCACCGATGCCGGCGAGCTCGGGGTCATCCTGCAACATCCGCGTCAGGATGCCCTCGGTCACCACCTCGATGCGCGTCGTCGCCGACACCTTGTTCTCGAAGCGGATACGGTAGCCCACGGTCTGGCCCACCTCTTCGCCCCGCTCGCGCGCCATGAACATCGCCGCCGCCCGCGCGGCCACGCGGCGTGGCTCGAGCATGAGGATC
>JAUIJO010000061.1 GCA_030431185.1 Gammaproteobacteria bacterium
TACTCCGACCCGGGCGCGCTGTTCCTGACCAACACGATCTACGGCTCGGGCTACGGCAAGGTGCCGAAGGTCGAGGACGAGCTGCGTGGCTTCCGCCTGGCGGCCCTGCTGCCGGCGCCGGAGATGCTCGGCTGGCTGTCCGACATCGAGTTCGGCGTGAACTACGCCGACCGCGAGAAGAGCAAGACCCAGCCCGAGGGCAACATCAACCTGGGCCCGCAGGGCGACACCACGATCGGCGCGGACCTGCAGTACGGCCTGGTCGACCTGGGCTTCGCCGGCGTCGGGCTCATCCCGTCCTGGAACGTGCCCGGCGCGGTCGGCCGCTACATGACCTTCGCGCCCAACTCCGATGCGTCCTACCTGGTCTCCAAGGCCTGGACGGTCAACGAGGAAATCACCACCGGCTTCGTGCAGGCGGACATCGACACGCGGTGGGGCTCGGTACCGGTGCGCGGCAACATCGGCGTGCAGGTCCAGCACACCGACCAGTCGTCGAACGCGAACTACTGGGACGGCACCCAGCCGGCGGGCAGCAACGTGCGTCCGTTCGAGGACGGCAAGACCTACACCGACGTGCTGCCGAGCCTGAACCTGGCGTTCGAACTGCCGAACGACCAGACCGTGCGCTTCGCCCTCGCCCGCCAGCTCGCGCGCGCCCGCGTCGACCAGATGCGCGCCTCGCTCGAGTTCGGCGTCGACACCTCCACCGGGCGGCCCGGTGCGAGCGGCGGCAACCCGCAGCTCGACCCGTGGAAGGCCAACGCGCTCGACATCTCCTACGAGAAGTACTTCGGCAACCGCGCCTACGTGGCGGCCGCGTATTTCTACAAGGACCTGCGCAGCTACATCTACACGCAGACCCGGGACGACTACGACTTCAGCGCGCTGGTCGCCGACTACGTCCCGCCGCCGGGTTCGCCGCCGGTGCAGACCACCGGCAACTTCACCGCGCCGTTCAACGGACAGGGCGGGACGCTGCAGGGCCTGGAGCTGAGCGCGTCGCTGCCGCTGGACCTGCTGTGGGAGCCGCTGCGCGGCTTCGGCATCATCGCCAGCGCCAGCTTCAATGACAGCGACATCGAGATCGTCGACCCGGAAAGCGCGAGCAGCGTCGGCAGTGGGCCGATCAGCCTGCCCGGCCTGTCGGACGAGGTCTACAACCTCACCGCCTACTTCGAACGCAGCGGATTCGAAGCACGTGTCAGCCAGCGCAAGCGTTCGGACTTCATCGGCGAGATCGGCAACTTCGCCGGCAACCGCACGCTCCGCTACGTGGTCGGCGAGGACATCGTGGATGCGCAGGTCAGCTACACCTTCCCCGAGACCAGCAGCCTCGGTGGCCTGACCTTCCTGCTGCAGGCGCAGAACCTGGGCAACTCCCCGTACCAGACCTATGCCGGGAGCAAGGACCGCCCGCTGGAGTACATCGAATGGGGCCGCACCTACCTGGTCGGCGTCAACGTGAAGTTCTGAAGCCACCCTCCCTTGGTTTTCGATCCCGCCCCGCCGGCCCACCGGCGGGGCTTTTTCGTGGGGGGACGGAATGGGGGCGCGGCGTCGCGACCAGGCCTTCGCGTATCCGGGCGCTGGGTCAGCTGAATCGAATGGAGCCGTCGCCCCGCGCTCGGACTTCGCCCGGCGCAATGCGCTTCGGCTATTGCGCCCTACGGTCCCAGGGGCTTCCGCACCTCCCGGTGCGGGTAACTTTTCTTTGTGGGCCCAAAGAAAAGTCACCAAAAGAAAAGGCCTGCCTGGACACAGCTCCCGTGCTGGCCGGAGGGCACCGCGAGCATTTTTCGATTCGCCATCCTGGCTCAATCGAAAAACGGCGTGCATCCATGCACGCCGCCCGTTGGGTCCAAGTGGATCACCGCTGGATCACCCCCGGCAACATCAACAGCAGAGCATCCACCCGTTGCCGTGGACCTTCGCAACGTGGGGAACGCCGAGCATCGCCGGCAGGAGTGGAGCGAAGCGGCACCCATTTTCTCGCACGGCGCTCGCAGTGGGTTGCGATTCAGCGGTGCTCGCTGTCGTGCAGCGTCATCGCCGCGCCCAGCAGGCCCGGATAGGGATGCGTTACGACCTGGATCGCGAGGGCTTCCAGGTAAACCGCGAAGCGGCCCTTGTCGAGGAAGCGCTCGCGGAATGCGCTGCTGCGCAGGAAGGGCAGGAAGCGCGGCAGCATGCCCCCCGCGAGGGTGACGCAGCGCGCGCCGTGCACCAGCGCGATGTCGCCGGCGACGCTGCCCAGCACGGCGCAGAAACGGGCCAGCGCGCGGCGCGCGGCGACGTCGTGGCCGTCGAGCGCCAGGGCCACGATCTCGGCCGGCGCGCGAAGCACGGCCTCGCGGCCCGGGGGCTCGTCGCGCAGCACGGCATCGATGCAGGCCAGGCCTTCGCCGCACAACAGGCGTTCGTTGGACGCGCGCCCGTAGCGTGCGGTGAGCCAGCGCGCGAGGTGTTCTTCTTCGGCGTCCAGCGGGGCGAAGCTGCCGTGCCCGCCCTCGGTCTCGACCACCCGCCAGCCCTCGCGTTCCGACCCCACCAGCAGGCCGACCCCCAGCCCGGTGCCCGGCCCCAGCACGCTGACCGGGCCGCGATGGAGCGCGTCGGCGGGGCCATGCAGGTGGACGCGATCCCCGTCCTGCAGCGCCGGCACGGCGCGGGCGACCGCACCGAAATCATTGACGATCTCCAGCGCGTCCAGTCCAAGCCCGGCGCACAGGCCGGAACGGCTGAAGGACCACGCGCGGTTGGTCAGGCGGATCTCGTCCTGGCCGACCGGCGAGGCCACCGCGATGGCGGCCCGGCGGGGGCGGACGCCCGCGATCGAGAGGTAGTGTTGGGCGGCGTGCTGGAGACTGGCGAAGTCGGCGTTGCACAGGGCATGCGGCTGCCGCAGGACCGGCGGGCCTTCGCCCGCCTCGACGAGGGCGAATCGCGCGTTGGTGCCGCCCACGTCCGCCACCAGTGTCCAGTCCGGTTGGCCGGGGCACGCGGCGGGCGGTGGCGACGATGGAACCCGGGCAGCACTCATCCATTCACTCCTGTGGGAATCCCTAGCGTAAACGCTCGTCCGCGCCGGGCCGTGCTGCATACGTTTGCACGCGCCCGTGACGTCGGCGGCCGTGCTCGCCTATGCTAGCGACCCCGTCCGGGAGTCCACTGAATGCCCAGCCATGCCGCCGTGTCCGACCTGCTGTCCGCCCTGCTGCTGGGCATCCTGGAGGGCCTGACGGAATTCCTGCCGGTGTCGAGTACCGGCCACCTGCTCATCGCCCAGCACTGGCTGGGCGCCCGCTCCGACCTGTTCAACATCGTCATCCAGGCCGGCGCGATCATCGCGATCACGCTGGTCTTCCGGCAACGCCTGTGGGCGTTGGCCACCGGCCTGCGCGAACGCGGGAACCGGCTGTACCTCGCCAAGATCGCGGTTGCGTTCCTGGTAACGGCGCTGGTCGGCCTGCCGGTGCGCCTGGCGGGCTGGGAGCTGCCGGAAACCGTGTCGCCGGTGGCCACGGCGCTGATCCTGGGCGGCCTCTGGATGCTGGTGGCCGAACGGTGGGCCGAGCGCCGGGCACCGAGCAGCGAGATCACCTGGACGGTCGCCATCCTCGTGGGCCTGGCCCAGGTCGTGGCGGGCGTGTTCCCCGGCACCTCGCGTTCCGCGGCGGCGATCTTCATGGCGATGCTGGCCGGGACCGGGCAGCGCTCGGCGGCGACCGAGTTCGTGTTCCTGGTCGGCATCCCGACCATGTTCGCGGCCAGCGCCTACGCACTGCTCGAGCATGTCATGGACGGCGGCGCGCAGCCGGAAGCCTGGGGCGAACTGGGGCTGGCCTTCGTCGCGGCCGCGGTGACCGGCTTCATCGTCGTGCGCTGGCTGCTGGGCTACATCAAGCAGCACCGGTACACGGTGTTCGCGGTCTACCGGATCCTGCTGGGCGCCGCTCTCCTGCTGTGGCTGCCGGCGGGCGGCTGAGCCGCCCTCCTCCGGTCCACGCCGCGGCCGGGCTCAGCCGGCGACGTCGGGATGCAGGCCGTAGGTGCCGTGCACCGAGGCCTCGGCGAGCACGTGGCCGTGCATCGCGACGAACACGTCCGCGGCGGTGAAATCGCCCGCGACCGGCAGGCGGTCGACGTCGAGCGCGAACAGGCGGAAGAAGTAGCGGTGCAGTCGCAGGTCGTTGGGCGGCGGGAACGGGCCGTCGTAGCCGAACCACTTGCCCTCCAGGTCGGCGTTGCCGTCGAACCAGCCGGTGTAGTCGTTGAGCCCCTGGCGCGCGCCTTCCGGGCCTTTCGGATCCGACTTGCCGTGCGCCACGACACCGTCGCTGCAACTGCCTGCGGCGATGGCGTCCACCGCAGGCGGCACGTCGACCATCGCCCAGTGCACGAAATCGGCGCGCGGCTGGTCCGCGGGGATCTCGACGCCTTGCTTGCCGGCCATGCCGGGGACGGTCGGGGCATCGGTGTCGATGCACAACAGGACGAACGAACGGGTGCCTGCCGGCGCGTCCGACCAGGCCAGGTGCGGGTTGCGATTGGCGGCGAAGCCGACGCCATCGCCCTCGCGCTGGCCGGCCGCGAATTCCGCCGGGATCGGCTTGCCGTTCTCGAAACTGTCGCTGCGGATCTTCATTCACTCTCTCCAGGGATGGAAGGTCGCGGGCGGCACCC
The DNA here is from genome assembly GCA_030431185.1 of Gammaproteobacteria bacterium. Taxonomy (GTDB): domain Bacteria; phylum Pseudomonadota; class Gammaproteobacteria; order Xanthomonadales; family Xanthomonadaceae; genus Marilutibacter. The sequence goes on from JAUIJO010000061.1 coordinate 4,687, forward strand.
GCGGGACGGTGTCGGCGCCCATCGTGCCGCACCCGACGTCATCGTCCCGCGAGCATCCCGGTCAACGGGCCTGGGCTATTCGGCCGGATAGCCCAGGCGCTCGGCCACCGGGGCGAGGATCGCGAACGCCTCGCGCAGCGGTTCGGCGTACTGGCGCCAGTGGCCTGCGGGGAACCGGTCCGGCCCCTGAGCGCCCGGGGGCAAGGGCCGCAGCTCGGTGCCGAGTGCCTCGCCCAGCGTGCGGGCGATGCCCTCGCCATCGTTGGCGATGTCGTCCATGCGGACCAGGGTATGCGGGAACAACGCCTGCTCGTGGAGGTCGGCGATCTGCGACAGCGGACGCGCCATCCATTCGGCCGCGGTTTCCGGCGACGCCAGCGCGAACGGCACCGGCGCGCCGAATGCGAGCCAGTCGACCAGCATGTCGCGCGGGTCGCGCAGCACGAACATCAGCTTCGCCTCGGGCAGGTGCGGGCGGAACGCCAGCAGCAGGGCGTTGTCCCACCACAGCAGCCAGTCGATGATGCGTCCGTCCTGGATGCCGCGCGAGGCCTGGGTGGCGCGCCACTGGCTGACCAGGAAGGACGGATCGAGTTCGCCGCTCAGCAGCGCCTCGGTGGTGCCGTAGCGCTGGGTCGGGTCGCTGGGCGGCTTGGCGCCGAGGCGGTCGGCGAGCAGGGGCATGCGCGCATGGTCGAGGGTGAGCGCCACGCGCTCGACCAGCGAACCGGGGGCGCCCCACAGGAACACCATGCCCGGCGCCTGCTCGGGGCGCGTGGCCATCGGCGGCCAGGCGTCGATGCCGTCGGTCTGCGGCGGCAGCGGGAGGCGCTGGGACTCGGCCTCGGCATGCAGCTCGGCCCAGGTCGCGGCGGCGGCGTCGGGTTGGCCGGCGGCATCGAAGGTACGCCCGAGCAACTGGCGCAGCATCTTCCTGACGTTCTCGTCGCGGGCGCGCGCCAGTAGGCTCTCGACGCGGTTCACGGCGGCGTCCGGATCGGTGCGCATCAGGCCGTCGATCACCCGCATCTCGGCCGAGGAGTGGCCCGGCTGCAGTTCGGTGATGCGCAGCGCGATCGCGTCGGCCTGGTCGAGCTCGCCGTGCTGCTGGTGGATGGTGGCGCGGGCCTCGAGGGCGGGGATGTAGTCGGGCATGGCCTGCATCCAGCGCTCGACGATGGCGACCGCTTCGGGACCGGCGAACTCCTCGAACAGCAGGCGCGCGAACCACAGGTCCGGCTGGCCCGGGTGCGTGGCCAGCAGGCCTTCAAGCGTCTCGCGGGCGTCGTCGCCCTGCCCGGTCTGGCGCCAGGCGTCGGTGAGGCCGGCAAGTGCGCGGCGGTCCGCGGGCTGGGCGAGCACGACCTCCTTGAGCAGGGCGACCGCGGCGTCGGGACGACCGGCTTCCATCTCGAACTCACCCACCAGGCGCTTGAGCGCCGGCGGCGCCCCGGCATCGTCCAGCAGCGGCCGCAGTTCGTCGGCGGCCTCGCCGGGTCGACCCTGGCGCCGGACCAGGTCGGCGACCATGGCGCGCATCGACGGGTTCGGGCGCGTTTCCATCAGGCGCCGGAAGGCCTGTTCCGCGAAGGCGAAGTGGCCCTTGGCGGCATAGGCGAAACCCAGCGCGTGCTGCAGGATCGGCTCGTCGGGTGCCTTCTCCGAGGCCTGGCTGAGGAGCCCCAGCGCGCGGTCGGCGTCGCCGCGACGCAGCGCCAGGCTGCCCTCAACGGCCACCACCTGCGGGTGATCCGGCGCGATGCGCGCGGCGGTGCGGACGATGCTCTCGGCCTGGTCCAGGTCGCCGCGGGCCAGGGCGAGCTGGGCCTGCAGGATGTAGGCCGGGAACTGGTTGGGATCCAGGCCGATGGCCTTGGCCAGCGCGCCCTGGGCTTCGTCGAGCTGGCGTCCATCCAGCATCAGGCCCGCCCGCTCCAGGTGCAGCTGGGCGTCCTCGGGGGCCAGCTCGATGGCCTGGTCCAGCGCGGCCAGCGCCGCGTCGCGCTCGCCCCCCTGGCGCAGCGCCGCCGACAGCAGGCGGTGCGCGGTGGGGTCCTGCGGCTGGGACTCGACGAGTTCGCGCGCGGCGGCGAGGGCTTCGGCGGAGGCGCCGCGGCGGAGGGCATCGATGATCGGTTCGTACATGGGACTCGGGACGTCGGGGCAATCGTCCATTGTAACGGGCCGGGCCCGGTGCTTCCCGTGCCATCCGGGCCGCCTGCCGTTGTCGTGACGGGGAGCGGCTTCGGTATGATTCACGCATGACCGCGCCACCCCCACCGATCGGCGCCGGCGCGCGTTCGGCGTGGCCGGCGCGCGCCTTCCGCTATTGCTATCGCTTCCCGCTGCTGCTCGCCCACCTCTTCGTCGGGCTGCCGCTGGTGCTGCTGCTCACGCTCAGGCCGACCCGCCACCTGCGCGTGCACGGCGAACGCTTCGACTATCGCGTGATCCGTTCATGGCAGGCCGGGCTGATGGGGATCTTCGGATTCAGCGTCAGCCGGCATGGCACGCCGCTGCCCGGTGCGACGCTGTTCGTCGCCAACCACGTCAGCTGGATCGACATCTCCACCCTGCACAGCCAGCGCATGATGGGCTTCGTCGCCAAGCGCGAGATCGCGCACTGGCCGCTGGTCGGCTGGCTGGCGGTGCGCGGCGAGTCCATCTTCCACGCGCGCGGCAGCAGCGAATCCATGGGCGGGGTCCTGCGCGAGATGCTGGCGCACCTGCGCGCCGACCAGTCCGTGGGGGTGTTCCCGGAAGGCCGCACGCGGGACGGGCGCGAGATCGGCCCCTTCCATGCGCGGATCTTCCTCGCCGCGGTCGAGGCCGGCGTGCCCGTGCAACCGGTCGCGCTGCGCTACGGCACGCGCGGGGCCGCGCAGGCCGATGTCGCCTTCGGACCGGGCGAGAACTTCCTGCAGAACTTCTTCCGCCTGCTGGGCGACCCGCCCCGCGTGGCCGAGGTGCACTTCCTCGAGCCGGTCCCGCCGACCGCCGAGGCCGGCCGCCGGCGGATCGCGGAGCTGGCGCGGCAGCGCATCGTCGATTCGATGGAGCGCTGAGCGGTGGCGACCCGCCCCACCTCCGGCAACGCCAGCCGGCCGCTGAGCGCCGACGACTACCGGCCGCCCCGCTTCCTGCGCAGCGCGCACGTGCAGTCGGTCCTCGGCAGCAGCCCGCTGCGCCGCCGCCACGGCGAGCGCAGCCTGGCCGCCTGCGATGCCGAGACGACGGGGCACCTCATCGATGGCGGCAACGGGGTGCGCCTGCAGGGACTGCACAGCGTGATGCGCGGGACCGCGCCCCGCGGCCTGGTGCTGCTGCTCCATGGCTGGGAGGGCAGCGTCGACTCCAGCTACATGCGGCTCACCGCGGCGACGCTGCTGCAGGCGGGGTTCGAGGTGTTCCGGCTGAACTTCCGCGACCACGGCGGCACCCACCACCTCAACGAAGGCCTGTTCCACTCCAACCGCATCGACGAGGTGGTGCACGCCGCCCGCGACGTGTCGCGGCGCTTCGGCCGCCGGCCGATGGGGGTCGCCGGCTACTCGCTGGGCGGCAACTTCGCCCTGCGCCTGGCCCTGCGCGCCTCCGCCGCGGGCCTGCCGCTGTCCCACGTGGCCGCGGTCTGCCCCGTCCTCGACCCCGCGCGCACCATGGACGCGATGGAGGCCGGGCTGCCGCTGTACCTGTGGTACTTCGAGAGGAAGTGGCGCAGCTCGCTCGCCCGCAAGCGGGCGCTGTTCCCCGAGCAGCACGCCTTCGACGACCGGGTGCTGGGGCTGCGCATGCGGCCGCTCACCCAGTGGATGATCGAGCGGCACACCGATTTCGGCAGCCTGGAGAATTACTTCGACGGCTATTCGGTGGCCGGCGACCGGCTCGCGGCGCTGGACGTACCGGCCAGCATCCTGATGGCCGAGGACGACCCGGTGATCCCGGTCGAGGGCTTCCGCGCCCTGGCGCTGCCGCCGACGGCGACACTGGAGATCTCGCCCTGGGGCGGCCACTGTGGCTTCCTGGAGAGTGCCCGGCTGGACGGCTTCGCCGAACGCTGGATCGCGGCGCGGATGCTCGACGCGCTGGACTGAATCCGTGCGCGGCGGCGGCTCAGCGCCGGCCGACCACCGCCAGCGTCAGGCGGGAGATGCAGACCAGGCGACCGGCCTCGTCCTCGATGCGGATTTCCCAGACCTGGGTGCTGCCGCCGACGTGCAGCGCGCGCGCCGTGCCGGTGACGATCCCGTCGCGCACGCCCCTGACATGGTTGGCGTTGATCTCGATGCCGACCACGCCGGTGCCCTCGGGCACGCAGAGGCCGCCCGCGCTCGACCCCAGGGTCTCGGCCAGCAATACCGAGGCGCCGCCGTGCAGCAGGCCGTAGGGTTGGTGGGTGCGGGCGTCGACCGGCATGGTGCCGCGCAGGTAATCGGGGCCGATCTCGGTGAACACGATGCCCAGGGGCTCCATCGCGGTATTGCGCGAGAGCGCGTTGAGCTGTTCGAGGCTGACGTCGCGGCGGAACGGCGACGCGGGGGCGGTGTCGGACGAGGGCTTCATCCCCTCACGATACCGGCTCGCACTCCGTCCCGACAGGGGAACAAGAACACCGACCGGCGCGCCCACGAGAGATGGGGAGGGAAGCGCGCCGGTCGGCGGGGGAAACCTGGGACAGGTGGAAGCAGGGCTGCGTGGATTCGGGGCGGGGGTGCCGGATCACCGGCGCCGTTTCACGCACAGCGGTACAGGGGGGTGAAGGTGCGGGTGGTGTAGCGGCGGTCGGAGGCGTACCCGCTGCTCTTGCCGTAGCCGATGCCGAAATCACGCTCGCGGTAGGGGCGATGCACCGGGGTGCGGTCGTCGTTGGCGGCGCGGCGGTCGTCGACGCGGCGGTTGAGGAGCTGGCTGTTGATGATGGCGTTCATGGTGGTTTTCCTTGGGGTCGGTGTAGGGGGACGTGGGGGGTGGGACTGGGGCGGTAGGGGTTCCGAAGCGGTGTAGTGAATCGGTGTGCTGGTAAAGTATAACACCTAGACGGGGTCACCATGTGCCATAAGTCACCCATCGGGTGTCACATACGGTTCCCGGGGTATCGCGGGCGTTCCAGGGCCACGCGATCGCACGGCTGGCGGGCATCGCGGCCACCCTTCATGGGATGTGCGCACGCCCGCGAGCGTTGCCATGACTGACGACAGGGGGGCGCCGTGCAGGCCTCCCGGGCCGGCGAGGCGCTAGAGGATGGGGGCCAGTCCGGCGCCGAACGCCGTGAAGATCCGCGTGGTCAGCCCCTTCAGGCCCAGGTCGACCTCGGGGAAATCCCCCACCGGCTGGTAACAGGCGCGGAACCCCGGGTCGTCCTGCGGCAGCGGATGCGGGCAGGCCGGGCCCGGCATGAACTCGTAGCTGGTGGCGTAGCGCCAGGGCCACACGTCGAAGACCGGCAGGTATTCGAACGTCTTGCCCAGCGAGTAGTCGAGGCCGGAGAAGACCGGTGGCTTGTCGCGCCGGGCGATGGTCCAGGAATTGGCCGGCTCGATGTCGCGGCGGATGCTGTCGCCCAGTGCTCGGGCGAAGGCCTCGTCCTCGATGACCACGGCGGCCTCGGTGTTGTAGTGGTCGCCGCGGGGATCGAAGTTGTGGGTGCCGACCACGCCGATCCGGCCATCGATCACCAGCGACTTGGCGTGCAGCCCGGTCCGCGGCCCGGACCGCTCCAGTGGCACCGGCGAGTTGGCCGCGGTGGAGCTGAATCGCAGAGCCCGGTACTCGCGCGACAGCGCGCGCTGGTACTGGGCGCGACCGACGACGCTGCGGCGGTCGTATTGCTCGCGCAACTCCCGGTGCACATCGGCCGCGGCGGCCGGGTCCCCGGCCTGGACCCGGGCCAGGTCGTCGCGGGTGACGTCCGCGATGGGGCCGGGCGCCGCCGATCCCGGCGCGTCCGCCGCGCCGGCGTCCGCCACCCCCGCATGGACGGGCGAGTCCTTCGGGAAGGGCTTGTACTCGTAGATATGGAAGCCGAAGTCGCGCAGGTAGCGGCGCTTGTACTTGTGCGAGAGCGCGTAGACGATGAACGCGTCGGTCGCGGCCAGGCTGTTGGTCGACACGACGATGCGCGGGGCATCGGGCCGCTCGTGCATCTCCCGGAACATGTCCTGCGCGGTAGGCGACAGGACGAGGTACGGGGTCTGCATCAACACCTCCTCGCGCGCGGATTCGATCAGCGATCGCAGCGAGCGGCTGGTGCCCTCGGCCAGCGTGCCGCCGTGCTTCTCCGGCGTGTCCGACAGGTACCGCACCTCCCCCACCTCGAGGGCGCGCGACACCAGCCGTTCCTGCAGGACCGCGGCATCGCCGGCCTGCGCCCGGACGGCGTCGACACGATCGGGCCGGTCGTACCCGGGCGTGGGCAGGACCGGTGCGCCGTGGTCGAGGAGCAGACGCCCCACGTCGTCGAGCTGGGCCAGCGGGGTGCTGCGATCGTCGTCCCAGAACAGGTCGAAGTCGGCGCGCATCACGCGTGCGACGGGCCCGGCGACCAGCACGTCGCGGTCGCGGAAGTTGTAGTCCTCGCCCCAGTCGTAGTAGTCGTTCTGGTAGTTGCGGCCGCCGGAAATGCCGACCGCGCCATCCACCAGCAGCAGCTTGGTGTGCATCCGCCGGTTGAGGTCGCCCCAGCAGCAGGCCGCCGCCAGCACGTACTCGGGATAGCTCAGGCGGGCGGTGTCCATGACCGGGTTGTAGAGCCGCACCTGCAGGTTGGCGTGGGCGGCGGCCACGGCGGCCAGGGTATCGACGTGGCGCATCGCCGCCAGCTGGTCGATCAGCAGCCGCACGTGGACGCCGCGGCGCGCGGCGGCCAGCAACTCCTGCAGGAACAGGCGGCCGGCGTCGTCCTCGTCGAAGATGTAGGTCTGCACGTCGACCGAGGCGGTCGCACTGCGCAGCAGGTTCAGGCGCGCGAGCAGGGCGTCATCGCCGCGGTCGAGGAGGAGCGCGTAGTGCCGGGGCGACGCCGGCGTGGACCTGGCGAACGCATCGGCCGCGAGCTGGCGCAGCGGCGAGGGCGAGGCGCAATGCCCCGGCGCGTCGCAGCTGAGCCCGGTCGACTGGGCCTGCACCGCCACCGCCTGCGCGCGCGCGCGCTGGGCATTGGACAGGCCGGCGCAGGCCGGGAGCAGCAGGACCAGTGCAAGCAGGACGCCTTCCCGAACCCGTGCCCGCCAGCCCGGGCCGGTGCCCTGGGCGGACGGCCCCTTCACCAGGCCCGCCTCACGGCGAGACGTCCGTGTCCAGGCGCACCCGCATGCTGAAGCGCACGTCCTTGTCCAGCGCCAGTCGCCAGGCATCGAGCCCATAGGCGTAGCGGTCGACCTGGCCGTGCGCGACCACGTCGCAGTCGCGCGCGGGGCGCGCGCAACTGGCCGGCAGGATGTGGAAGGTCTCGATGCGTGTCACGTCGCGTATGGTAAGCCGTCCGCGCAGCGGGCCGCCGGTTTCCACCGTGCGGATGTCGATCGGATCGGACACGAACTCGACGAAGGGGTGGTTCTCCGCGTCGAAGAAGCTGCTGCCGCGCGCCATCTGCGTATAGCGTTCGGAGTCGCCGATGCGCACCGCGCTGGTCAACAGGCGCACCCGGACCTGCCGCCGCTGGTCGTCGAGCGCGACGATCCTGCCCTCGTAGCGCGGGAAGTCGCCGTGGACCCGCTGGCCCCAGCGCGTCAGCAGTTCCACTCCGAAGCGGGTATGCGCCTCGTCGAAGCGTCCGACCGACTGCTGGGCGCGTGCCGTCGGCGCGCCGGCCAGCAGCACCAGCGCCAGGCCAAGGCAATGCCAGGGCGTGGCGCGGAGCCCGGCTCCGGGCTTCATGCCGATGCCCCCCCGCCACCGCATGGCCGCATTACCCGCCTTCGACCACGTTCAGGGCCACCAGAAGGCGCTGAGCTGGGCGACGCCCGGTTCCAGGGCCGTCTCAGGCGGCACGGTGAGCACGGCGACGCCCGCGGGCGGCATGCCGCGGTACTCACTGGTCTGGCCGCTGTGCAACAAGGCCGAGAGTCGCTCGAACCCCGGGTTGTGGCCGACCAGCATCAGCCGGCCCACGTCGGCATGGCCGTCGGCCAGTGCGATCAACGCGCCCGGCGTGGCTTCGTAGATGGAAGGCTCGATCCGCTGGTCGACGTAGCCGATCACCGACAACACCGCTTCCAGCGTTTCCCGGGTCCGCCGCGAGGGCGAGCACAGCACGCAGTCGGGGATCAAGCGCTGTTCGGCCAACCAGCGACCGGCGGCCTCCGCCTCGGCCAGGCCTTCCGCCGACAGGGGCCGGTCGAGGTCGGCGCGGCCGACGACGGCGGGTTCGGCATGGGCATGGCGCAGCAGGATCAGTTCACGCATGGGCGGGCCCCGTCTGGGTGGGTGGAAATCGTCCGGCAGGCGCCATCGCCGATGTCGGGCTTCAACGCTTCAGCCATCGCAGCAGGGGCTTCCAGTCGTCCTGGTGCTCGCGGACCTTGGCCGAGTGGTAGTCGAACAGGCTCTTGCCCATGCCGGTCAGCAGCACGTAGGCCTGGCTGTCGCGCAGCTCGGCCACCAGCGGATACGGCCAGTGCTTGAGCAGCTCGACGGTCTGTTGCGAGGTATTGGTCCAGGGCCGCAGCTTGTTGGCCACCAGGCCCACCCCCAGCTCGCCCTTGCGCACCCGGGGATGCTGGGCCAGCGACTCCAGGAAGGGCACGGTGGCCTCCAGGTCGAGGGTGGACGGCTGCACCGGCACCACGACGTGGTCGGCGATGTCGAGCAGGTGTTCAAGCGACTCGCCCATCGCGCCGGCGGGGGCATCGACCACCAGCCGCTGGGTGTCCTCGGGCAGCTGCTTGCGCCAGCTCTTGCGCCGGGTGCCGTCCAGCGGCAGCACCGCGGTGTCGGCACCGGCGCGTCGCTTGGCCCAGCGGGTCGAGGAATGCTGCGGGTCGACATCCAGCAGGACGGTGTTCAGACCCTCGAGTGCCGCGTG
>JAUIJO010000062.1 GCA_030431185.1 Gammaproteobacteria bacterium
ACTTCGGCATCTTCATCGGCCTGGACGGCGGCATCGACGGCCTGGTCCACCTGTCCGACATCAGCTGGAACACCACCGGCGAGGACGTGGTCCGCAACTTCAAGAAGGGCGACACCCTTGAAGCCGTCGTGCTGGCGGTCGATCCGGAGCGCGAGCGCATCAGCCTGGGCCTGAAGCAGATGGAGCAGGATCCGCTCGGCCAGTTCATGGCGTCCAACGCCAAGGGCTCGATGCTGAACGGCACGATCAAGGAAGTCGACGCCAAGGGCGCGGTGATCGAGCTGAGCGATGGCGTGGAAGGCTACATCGCCGCCCGCGACATCTCGGAAGAGCGCGTCGACGACGCCACCAAGCACCTCAAGGTCGGCGATCCGATCGAAGCCCGCTTCATCGGCATGGACCGCAAGGGCCGCGTGATGCAGCTGTCGATCAAGGCCAAGGACGCCGCGGAGATGCAGGAGGCCGTGGCCGACTACAACCGCGCCAACGCCGACGCCGCCAGCGGCACCACCAAGCTGGGCGCGCTGCTGCGCGAGCAGCTGGGCGGCAAGTCCGAGTAAGTTGCAGCAATAGCGGTACCCAGGGCGGCCCGGTCATTGGCCGGGCCGCCCCGGTTCAAGCATCACGGTTCCAAGCACCACGGTTCCATGAAACACGATTGCCGGACTCGTCCAGGGGGGCGATACCGGATGGCGGTCCGCACGGCCTTCCCGCGCGTCCGTTGAATCCAGTCATCACACTGCGAGTGGCCCGTCCCGCCCATGACCAAGTCCGAGCTGATCGAGATCCTTTCGCAACGTCAGGCCCACCTGAAGAGCGACGACGTGGATCTCGCGGTCAAGGCCTTGCTGGAAATGATGAGCGGCTCGCTCGCCACCGGCGACCGCATCGAGATCCGTGGCTTCGGCAGCTTCTCGCTGCATTACCGGCCGCCTCGCATGGGGCGCAATCCCAAGACCGGTGAATCGGTCGCGCTGCCCGGCAAGCATGTCCCGCATTTCAAGCCGGGCAAGGAGCTGCGCGAGCGCGTCAGCGACGTGATGCCCCAGGGCGATACCGCGTCCTGAGCCTGTTTTCCGGTCGTATCGACCGGTGCAATCCAACCTCCATCCCCCCAATGATGCCCTCCCGTGCCGCACTCGCGGCGCGATTCCGTGGCATGTATGGCTTCTGGCCCGGGGGGATCACCGGTAAGCTAGTGCCACCCCCTTTGCATGACGAGGCCACCATGCGCCTGATTCGCCTGATCATCGCTTTTGCCTGTCTTGCGGTGGGTGCCATCCTCGGGGCGTTGAATCGGGACCTGGTCAGCATCGACTTCGCCGTCGCGCGGCTGACGACCACCCTGGGCGTGGCCCTGATCGTGTCCCTCTTGAGCGGCGTCCTCCTGGGCGGGCTGGCCATCGCGGCCAGCGTGGTCCTGCCCCTGCGCCGCCGCCTTGCCCGCCTCGAACGCCAGCCGAAGGCCGCGCCGCCGGCGCCCGCCACGCCCATCGTCGACGACGGAGGCCGCTGAAGCATGGACTTCATCAGCGAGTGGTTCTGGTTCTTCCTGTTGCTGCCGGTGGCGGCGATCAGCGGCTGGATCATTGGCCGTCGGGGCGGCGAACGCCATAGCAGTACCCAGGTGAGCCGGCTCTCCACCACGTATTTCCGCGGCCTGAACTACCTGCTCAACGAGCAACCCGACAAGGCGATCGAGTTGTTCCTGCATATCGCGGAGCTCGACAAGGACACGTTCGAGACGCAGGTGGCCCTGGGGCATCTGTTCCGCCGCCGCGGCGAGGTCGATCGCGCCATCCGCCTCCACCAGGCCCTGGTGCAGCGCCCGGGCCTCAGCGATGCGCAGAAGGTCCAGGCCTTGCTGGCGCTCGGCGAGGACTACATGCGCTCGGGATTGCTCGACCGCGCCGAAACCGTGTTCAGCGATCTCGTCGCGCTGGACATGCGGGCCCCCCTCGCGCTGCGGCACCTCATCGGCATCTACCAGGCCGAGCGCGACTGGGACAAGGCGATCGAGAACGCGCGGCGCTACGAGGCGGCCACCGACGAACCCATGGGCAAGCTGATCGCCCAGTTCGAATGCGAAGTGGCCGAACGGCATCGTTCCGCGGGCGACGTGGAGGCGGCCCGGGCCGCCGTGGCGCGCGCCTACGAGGCCGATGCCAATTCCGTCCGTGCCGGCATGATCGAGGGCCGCATCGAGGTCGAGGCGGGCCATGACGTCGCGGCGATCCGCGCCTTCGAGCGCGTCGCGCGAGCCGACCCCGACTATCTTCCCGAGGTGCTCCCGGCCTTGCTCGCGAGCTACGACAGGACCGGCGAAACGACCGGGGCACGCGCGTTCCTGGCGGAGATGTGCGAGCACTATCGCGGCATCGCGCCGGTGCTGGCCCTGACCCGGATGGTCGAGGCGGAGGAGGGCGTGACCGCGGCCCGCGCCTATCTTGCCCGCCAGCTGAAGGACAGGCCTTCGGTGCGCGGCGAGGCGGCCCTGATCGACCTGACCCTGGCCGAAAGCGCCGATCCCCTGGCGACCCTGCACGACCTCAAGCACATCACCGACCAGCTGCTGGTGCGCAATCCGAGCTACCGCTGCAACAAGTGCGGGTTCGGCGCGCGCAGCCATCACTGGCAATGCCCGAGCTGCAAGGAGTGGGGCTCGGTCAAGCCGCTGCTGAACTATGCCGTCGTCTGACGGCCTGCTGGCCTGGCTGGCCGGGTTCTTCCTGCTGGGTGCGTCGGGGACATGGGGCGCCATGCGCTACGCCCTCAGCCGCCGATTGCTCGACCAGCCCGGTGAGCGACGCAGCCACAGCACGCCGACGTCCCGCGGGGGCGGCATCTCGATCGTGGCCGGTCTGCTGGTGGCGACCGTGCTGCTGGCGACACGGGACGGCGATGCACGCCTGTGGGCCTTGGGGCTCGGGGCCGGCCTGGTCGCCGCGGTCGGATGGTTCGACGATCACCGCCCCCTGTCCCCGTGGCTGCGACTGGCCGTCCATGTGCTGTCCTGCGGGTTGTTCGCGGCGGTCCTGGCCCAGGGCGGAGCGTCCGGCTGGCAGGTCCTCGTCGGCTTCGTGGCGCCGCTGGTCCTGACCAATATCTGGAACTTCATGGACGGCATCGACGGCATTGCCACCAGCCAGGCGGCCATCGTGCTGGTCGGCACGCTGGCCTTCCTCGCCGGCGCGCAGTCCGCACTGGCCCTCGCCGTCCTGGCGAGTTGCATGGGGTTCCTGCCGTTCAACTTTCCAAGGGCGCGCATTTTCCTGGGCGATGTCGGCAGCGGCACACTGGGGTTCGCGATCGGGGCGCTGCTGTCGTTCTGCGTGACCGCCGACGGATACGCGGCCAGTGCGTGGCTGCTGATGCCACTCGCGCCGTTCCTGGTCGATGCCGGGTTGACGCTCGCCCGACGCATCCTGAGGCGCGAGCGATGGTGGACGCCGCATGTACAGCATGCGTACCAGGTGTGCGCGCGCCGGTACGGTCACGTGTCCGTCACGCTCGGATACGCTTTGATGGCGCTGTTGGGGCTGGCTTTCGCGTTCCTCAACCTCGACGCGTCGCGTGCCTTCATGTCATTTAGCTTGCTTGCGTGGTATATGTCCGCCGCGGTTTTATGGCTGTGCCTGCAGGGCATCGAGTACGACGGGGGTCGGGAAATCCGGCCCCGATAAGGAGATAGAGAAGTCCAATGAGTGCATGGCGCGACCGATTCAGCGCGATAGTCCCACGGGTGGCCGTCGTCGCGCACGACCTGATCATGGTCTGGCTGGTCTGGCAGGGCCTGCACCGCCTGCGGTTCGGCATCCTCCCCAACCCCCCGGAAATGCCGCTCTGGTCGACCGAGATCGTGCTGGTCCTCGTTGCCCAGGGGCTCGTGTTCTGGCAGGTCGGCCTGTATCGCGGCCTCTGGCGTTTCGCCAGCGTCCCCGACCTGTGGAACATCCTGAAGGCCTGCGCGCTCGGCCTGCTGGCCATCACCCTGGGCCTGGTGATCTACAACCGCATCGAACTGGTGTCGCGCACGGTGCTGGTGCTCTATCCACTGAGCCTGATGGCCCTGCTCGGTGCGCCCCGCCTGCTGTACCGGGCATGGAAGGACAGCACGAGCGAGCGGAGCGCCGCCGCCTCGGTCCGCATACTGATACTGGGTGCGGGGCACGCGGGTGAGGCATTGGTGCGCGACCTGCGACGCCTCGGGACCTACCAGCCGGTGGGCTTCCTCGACGACGCCGCGCGCATGCGAGGCACCAAGGTCCAGGGCGTCCCGGTCCTCGGCAAGGTCAGCGATGTCGCCGAGATCGCCCGCGAGACGGCCGCCAAGCTCCTGGTGATCGCCATGCCGTCGGCGGATGCGACGGCGCTGCAGCGCGTTGTCATCGCCTGCGAACGGACAGGGCTCCCATTCCGGATGGTGCCCAAGCTCTCGGACGTGCTCGAGGGGCGCTCGCTGCCTGGCGAGCTGAAGGAGGTCGCCATCGAGGACCTCCTGGGCCGCAAGCCGGTGTTGCCCGACTGGAAGGCGATCCGGCACTGGCTGGGCGCGCGCTCGGTGCTGGTGACCGGCGCGGGCGGGTCGATCGGCTCCGAACTGTGCCGCCAGTGCGCGCGGCATGGTGCCCGGCGGATCGCCCTCGTCGAGATCGACGAACTCGCCCTGACGACGACCGAGGCCGCGCTCAAGCGAGACTTCCCTGACCTGGAGTACATCTCGGTCCTGGGCGACTGCGGCGATCCGGCGGTCATCGCGCATGCGCTGAGGCTCTCCGAGCCGGAGGCGGTGTTCCACGCGGCGGCATACAAGCAGGTGCCGCTGCTGGAAACGCAATTGCGCGAGGCCGTTCGCAACAATGTGCTCGCGACGACCACCGTGGCAACCGCGTGCCGGGATACCGGCGTGGGGACCTTCGTCCTCATCTCCACCGACAAGGCAGTGGACCCGGTCAACGTGCTGGGCGCGACCAAGCGCCTGGCGGAGATGATGTGCCAGACGCTCGCGCTGGAGCGCAACACGCGGTTCGTGACCGTTCGCTTCGGCAACGTGCTGGATTCGGCCGGCAGCGTGGTGCCCCTGTTCCGCGAACAGATCCGCCGCGGCGGACCGGTCACCGTGACCGACCCGGACGTCACCCGTTATTTCATGACGATCCCCGAAGCCTGCCAGTTGATCCTCCAGGCCTCGGCGATCGGCACCCATGAAGCGATCTACACGCTCGACATGGGCGAGGCGGTTCCCATCCGCCTGCTGGCCGAACAGATGATCCGGCTGGCGGGGAAGCAGCCCGGTCGGGACATCGCGGTCGTCTACACCGGGCTCAGGCCTGGCGAGAAACTGCATGAAACACTGTTCCACGCCGACGAACGCTATCGCGCCACCGCGCATCCGCAGATCCTCCAGGCCGAGCCGCGCCGGGTCGTGGCCACCGACATCACCCGCGCCGTGTCCGCCATGCGGGAGGCTTCCGGCATCTATGACTGCGAGGCGCTGGCAAGCCTGCTGCGCGACGCGGTACCGGATTTCATTCCGGAGCAGGCCAACGAGGAGTCGTTGGTGCCCAGTCCGACCGTGGTGCCGTTTCCCGCTCGAAATGCCAGGAAGATTTGATTGATGTCGAAAGTCCCCCCGTATCCTCGTATCCGAAAGGCCGTTTTTCCCGTGGCGGGGCTCGGCACCCGTTTCCTTCCCGCCACCAAGACCGTACCCAAGGAGATGCTGCCCATCGTCGATCGGCCGCTCATCCAGTACGCGGTCGACGAAGCCATCGATGCAGGTTGCGACACCCTGATCTTCGTTACCAATCGCTACAAGCATGCGGTGGCGGATTATTTCGACAAGGCCTACGAGCTCGAACAGAAGCTGGAGAGGGCCGGGAAGCACGAGAAGCTTGAGCTGGTCCGCCATGTGCTTCCCTCCGGGGTGCGCGCAGTGTTCGTGACCCAGCCCGAAGCCAAGGGGCTCGGCCATGCCGTGCTGTGCGCCAAACCGGTGGTGGGCAACGAGCCGTTTGCCGTCCTGTTGCCCGACGACCTGATCTGGAACCGCGGTCCCGGCGCATTGCGCCAGATGGCCGACGCGGCGGCGTCGTCCGGCGCCAGCATGATCGCGGTGCAGGACGTTCCCCAAGAGCAGACGGGCAGCTACGGCATCGTCGCGACCGAGGATTTCGCCGATCGCCAAGGCCGCATCACGGCGATGGTCGAGAAGCCCGCACCGGCCGATGCGCCCAGTACGCTGGCGGTGGTGGGCCGTTACGTGTTGAATCCGCGCATCTTCGACTTGCTGGAAACCACGGCCCCCGGTACCGGGGGCGAGATCCAGCTCACCGATGCGATTTCGACGCTGCTCCGGGAAGAGGCGGTCAACGCCTACCGCTTCAAGGGCACCCGCTTCGACTGCGGTACCCACCTGGGCCTGATCGAGGCGACCATCCGGTATGCGCTCGACCACGAGAAGCTCAGCGAGGCCGCGGCCCGCATGATGCAGGATGCGCTGTACGAGCTGGGCGTGCGCGAAATCCAGTAAGTGCCAGGGGGGCGACGCGTCGCGCCGGCTTCAGGCGTAGTGCCACCACGCCCACGCGGCCAGGGCGATGGCCGTGATGGACGATAGCGCCGCCGCATCGCGGCACCACCCCAGGCGCCTGGCCCAAGCGCGCGCGGCGGCGCCGCGCAGCACCCTCACGTCGCGCACCGTGCGCCAGTGGGGCGGGGGGAGCGCATCGAAGGCGAGGATGTCGCGGACGCGGCGCCGGATCGCGACATGGACGGCCATCGAGCAGACGGCCACGGCGAGCCCCAGGGCCGACAGCAGGACCCGGACCCCTTCGCGCTTCCGCGCGTCATCGGCATCCCCGAGTGCCTCGGCCACGCCGCGCAGGCCGTCCGCGAGCCACCACAGCAGGCACGTCCCGAGCACGAGCGCGAAGACGAGCCAAAGGCCCATGCGTTTCCGGTAGCCGCGGTCGGCGGCATGCATCTCCACGGTGTTCATCGCCTATGCTGGCCCGCACGATGGCAGCGTTGCAGGAGGGGCGGGGTTTGGACACATATTACGCGGCAGGCATCCCGGCCGGCAGTGCGCGCCATCCCCGGCTTGAGGAGAGGCGCCAGGTGCGCGCGTGCGTCGTGGGCGGCGGGTTTGCAGGCCTCAACACCGCGCTCGGTCTCGCCGAACGCGGCATCACCGATGTCGTGTTGCTCGAGGCGGAATGCATTGGCCATGGCGCCTCCGGACGCAATGGTGGCTTCGTGTTCGGCGGCTACTCCCGCGACGAAGCCACGCTGCTGGCCGACCTGGGCCCGCAGCGGGCCCGCGCGATGTATGCCGGGACCCTCGAGGCGGTCGAGACGATCCGGAGACGGATACGCGACGCGGGCATCGATTGCGACATGTGCGAGTCCGGGGTGATCTGGGCGAACTGGTTCCAGGACCCCACGCCATTGCGCGAACGCCAACGCCTGTTGGCCGAGGCCTACGGCGTCGAGTGGGAGTGGTTGTCGGCCCCTGACATGCGGGAGAGGCTGCGCACGTCGCGATATGGCGAGGGACTGTGCGAGCCGGACGCCTTCCATTTCCACCCCCTCCGGTATGCGCGCGGCCTCGCGCGAATGGCGGGGGAGCGGGGCGTGTCGATTTTCGAAGGCTCGCCTGCCATCGGCCTGCATCGGCAAGCGGATGGATGGCGGGTGGAGACGCCTCGCGGCGGGATCGTCGCCGACACCGTGGTGTTGGCCTGTGGCGGATACCTGGCGGGCCTGCTGCATCGGGTGGACGCGGGCGTGTTGCCGATTTCCACCTACGTCATGGCCACCGAGCCCCTGGGCGGGCGACTGGACGACGTGATGACGACGCGGGCGGCCGTGTACGACACCCGGTTCGCCTTCGACTACTACCGACCCCTGCCGGATACCCGCCTGCTGTGGGGTGGCCGGATATCGATCCGCGAGCGCTCGCCGGCGGCGGTGAGGCGGCTGTTGTATCGCGACATGCTCAAGGTCTTCCCGCAGTTGCAGGGGGTTGGGATCGACCATGCGTGGTCGGGACGGATGAGCTATGCACGGCACCAGATGCCGCAGATCGGCCCGATCGACGACGGTCTGTGGCTGGCGCAGGCGTTCGGCGGCCACGGCGTGGCGCCGACCACGCATGCCGGTGAATTGTTGGCGAGTGCGATCGCCGAAGGGGATACGCGCTGGGAGCGGTTCGCCGACTATGGCCTGGTGTCGGCGATGAAGCCCGCGGGTTTCGTCGCGGCGCAGGCCAGTTACTGGTGGGCCATGTGGCGGGACGGATGGAAGGACTGGCGGGAACGGAGGGGCTTGGAGTGAAGCAAGACGACACTGATCCGGCGACGATCGAATGGTCCGATTTCGCCAAGGTCGTGATGTGCGCGGGGACCGTGCTGCGGGTCGAGGACTTTCCCGGCGCGCGCAGGCCGGCGTGGCGGTTGTGGGTCGATTTCGGCCCCCATGGCGTGCTCAAGACCAGCGCACAGGTCCGCGACCTCTATCCGGCGGCGTCGCTGGTCGGCAAGCAGGTCGTGGGCGTGATCAATTTCCCGCCCAAGCAGATCGGCCCCTTCATGTCCGAGTTCCTGCTGACCGGATTCCCGACGGAGGCGGGCGTGGTGGTCACCACGCTCGAGCGACACGTGCCGGATGGCACCCGCATGGCCTGAAGACCGCCCGCCGGAGGGACGAATGGAAACGGCGCCCGGGGCGCCGTTTCCATTCGCGTGAGCCCGGGCCGCGCGCCGGGGCAAGGCGTCCGTCAGAGCGACTCGAAGATGCCCGCCGCGCCCATGCCGGTGCCGATGCACATGGTCACCATGCCGTACTTCTGCTGGCGCCGGCGCAGGCCGTGCAGGATCGTCGCGGTGCGGATCGCACCGGTGGCGCCGAGCGGGTGGCCCAGGGCGATCGCGCCGCCCAGCGGATTGACCTTGCTGGCGTCGAGCTCGCAGTCGCGGATCACCGCCAGGGCCTGTGCCGCGAACGCCTCGTTGAGCTCGATCCAATCCAACTGGTCGCGCGTCAGGCCGGCCTGCTTGAGGGCCTTGGGAATCGCGGCGATCGGGCCGATGCCCATCACCTCGGGGCGCACGCCCGCGACGGAGAAGCTGACGAAGCGGGCCAGCGGGGTCAGGCCATAATCCTTGACGGCCTGCTCGGAGGCCAGCAGCACCGCGCCGGCACCGTCGCTCATCTGCGAGCTGTTGCCGGCGGTGACGCTGCCACCGAACTGGCCGTTGCGGAACACCGGGCGAAGCTTGGCCAGCCCTTCCATCGAAGAGTCGGGACGCGGGCCCTCGTCGTTCTCGACCAGCAGCTTGCGCAGGCGGATCGTGTTGCCGGCGAGGTCGGGCTGGTGGGAAACGACCTCGTAGGGGCTGATCTCGTCGCGGAACTCGCCGGCTTCGATCGCCGCGATGGCCTTCTGGTGGGAGGCCAGCGCGAACGCGTCCTGCTGCTCGCGCGAGACCTTCCACTCCTCGGCGACCTTCTCGGCGGTGATGCCCATGCCATAGGCGATGGCGATGTTCTCGTCCCGCGCGAACACCTCGGGGCTCAGGGCGACCTTGTTGCCCATCATCGGCACCATCGACATCGATTCGGTGCCACCGGCCAGCATCAGGTCGGCGTTGCCCAGGCGGATCTCGTTGGCGGCCAGGGCGACGGCCTGCAGGCCGGACGAGCAGAAGCGGTTGATCGTCTGCGCCGCCACCGTGTTGGGCAGGCCGGCCAGCAGCACGCCGATGCGCGCCACGTTCATGCCCTGCTCGCCCTCGGGCATGGCGCAGCCGATCACCGCGTCGTCGATGCGGCTGGTGTCGATGCCGGGCGCCTGGGCGACCACGCTGCGCAGCACGTGCGCCAGCATCTCGTCGGGACGGGTGTTGCGGAACACCCCGCGTGGCGCCTTGCCGACCGGGGTGCGGGTGGCGGCGACGATGTAGGCGTCTTGTACTTGTTTCATGGCTTTCTCCGAAAGCGTGATTCGTCATTGGTGATGGGTGATGGGGGGAGGGGAGAGGAAAAGGTCTTGCCTTTTCCAATCACTCATCCCGAATCACCAATCACGGCTGTTTTCAGTTCCTGAGCGGCTTGCCGGTCTTGAGCATGTGCGCGATGCGCTCCTGGGTCCTGGGCATCTGCGCCAGGGCGACGAAGTGCTCGCGCTCAAGGCGGATCAGCCAGTCCTCGTCCACCAGCGCATCCTTGTCGACTTCGCCGCCGCACATGACGGTGGCGATGCGGCTGGCGATCTCGTAGTCGTGCGGCGAGATGAAGCGACCCTCCAGCATGTTGACCAGCATCATCTTGAAGGTGGCGATGCCGACGTCGCCGGCGACGCGGATCCGGCGGGCGGGCAGGGGCGGGCGGTAGCCGCTCTCGGCCAGCGCCAGGGCACGGGCCTTGGCCACGTGCAGCAGCTCGAAGGCGTTGAACACGACCGTGTCCTCGTCGCGCGCCAGTTTGAGGGCCTTGGCCTCCATCGCGGAGGTCGCGACCTTGGCCATCGCCACGCTCTCGAAGGCCGTCTTGAGTTCGGCGAAGACGTCGCCGCTGGCGCCGGCGCGCTCGGAGGCGCGCACCGCGAACTCCTTGAGCCCGCCACCGGCCGGCAGCAGGCCGACGCCGGCCTCGACCAGTCCGACGTAGCTCTCCAGGCCGAACACCGTGTGCGCGGCATGCATCTGGAATTCGCAACCGCCGCCGAGTGCCAGGCCGCGGACCGCCGCGACCACCGGGACCAGCGAGTACTTGATCCGCTGGCTGGTGGCCTGGAAGTTGGCCACCATCGCCTCGAAGCCCCCGACGTCGCCGGCCTGCAGCAAGCCGAGCGCGCCGGCCAGGTCGGCGCCGGCGGAGAAGGGTTCCTTCGGTTGCCAGATCACCATGCCGCGGAAGTCGCGCTCGGCGACGCCGATCGCTTCCTGGATGCCATCGAGCACGTGGTCGTTGACCGTGTGCATCTTGGTCTTGAAGCTGAGGACGGCGATCTCGTCGCCATCGTCCGCCCACAGGCGCACGCCCTCGTTCTCGAACACGGTGCGGCCCTGCTCGAAGCGCTCGCCCAGCAGCGGGTCGGGGAAGCGCTGGCGCGCGTAGACCGGATTGGCCGAACGCGGCACCTTGGCGTCGCGCGACGGGCTGTAGCTGCCCTCGGTCGAGTGCACGCCTTCGCGGCCGTCGAAGACCCAGTCCGGCAGGGCGGCGCCGCTCATCGCATCGCCCGACACGATGTCCTCGGCGATCCATTCGGCGACCTGCTTCCAGCCCGCGGCCTGCCAGCTCTCGAACGGGCCCATCGACCAGCCGTAGCCCCAGCGCATCGCGAAATCGACGTCGCGCGCGGTGTCGGCGATCGACTCCAGGTGGTAGGCGCTGTAGTGGAAGGTGTCGCGGAAGCACGCCCACAGGAACTTCGCCTGCGGGTGCCCGCTGGCGCGGAGCGCGGCGAATTTCTTCGCCGGGTCGCGTTCCTTGAGGAGGGCGGCGACCTCGGCATCGGGTTCAACGGCGCTGGGACGGTAGTCCTGCGCCTTCAGGTCCAGGACCATGATGTCCTTGCCCTGCTTGGTATAGACGCCGGCGCGGGTCTTCTGGCCCAGCGCGCCCTTCTCGATCAGGGCGAGCAGCCACTTGGGCGCCTTGAAGTACTTGTGCCACGGGTCCTCGGGCAAGGTGTCGGCCATGGTCTTGATGACGTGGGCCATCGTGTCCAGGCCCACCACGTCGGCGGTCCGGTACGTCGCCGACTTGGGCCGCCCGATCGCCGGCCCGGTCAACGCATCCACGGTGTCGAAGCCCAGGCCGAAGACCTCGGTGTGATGCATGGCGGCCAGCATCGAGAACACGCCGATGCGGTTGCCGATGAAGTTGGGCGTGTCCTTGGCGATGACCACGCCCTTGCCCAGGGTCGTGGTGAGGAAGGTCTCCAGGCCGGCCAGCACGTCGGCATCGGTCCCCTTGGCGGGGATCAGCTCGGCCAGGTGCATGTAGCGCGGGGGGTTGAAGAAGTGGACCCCGCAGAAGCGGTGCCGCAACTGTTCGGGCAGCACGTCGGCGAGCGCGTTGATGCCCAGGCCGGAGGTATTGCTGGCCAGCACCGCGTGGTCGGCCACGTACGGGGCGATCTTCTTGTAGAGGTCCTGCTTCCAGTCCATCCGCTCGGCGATCGCCTCGATGATCAGGTCGCAGCCTTCCAGCAGCTCCAGGCCCGTCTCGTAGTTGGCGGGGGTGATCCGCGACGCCAGGGCCTTGTCGGCCAGCGGGGCCGGGCTCAGCCTGGCCAGGTTGGCGATCGCCCGGGTCACGATGCCATTGGGGTCCCCGTCCTTGGCCGGCAGGTCGTACAGCACCGTGTCGACGCCGGCATTGGTGAGGTGCGCGGCGATCTGGGCACCCATGACACCCGCGCCCAGGACAGCGGCACGACGTACAGGCATGTTCTTAGACATATTCTTCAAGTCCTTGTTGTAAAACGATGAAAATTAAGAGGCTCAGCTCTTGAAGCCGGCGGCGGCGAAACGGATCAGTTCCCGGGCGGCGCGCTCGCGGTGGGCGGCTTCGGTGACGCCGGCGGGGCGCTTGATCAGCCCGAAATCCGCCATCGCATAGGTCAGTGCCCCGGCCAGGAAGTCCAGGCGCCAGTAGAGCTCCTCCTTGCTCAGGGCCGGCACGCAGGTCGAGATGGCCTTGGCGAAATCACGCAGGACATGGCCGTAATGGTCCGACAGGAACTTGCGCAGGCTGTCGTTCTTCTCCGCGTACGCGCGGGCGACCACGCGGACGAAGGAGGCGCCGCCGTGCCGGTCCTGGGCCAGCGCCAGGGCCGGCTCCACGAAGGCGGCGAGGATGGGTTCCAGCTCCCCGGGGGTGTCGGCCACCGCCGCGCGGAGGGCGGCGAGACGCTGGGCGCTCATGTCGTCCATGCGGCGCCGGAACACCTCGTTGACGAGGTTTTCCTTGCTGCCGAAGTGGTAGTTGACCGCCGCGATGTTGACGTCCGCGCGGCTGGTGACCTGTCTCAGCGAGGTTCCGGTGAAGCCGAACTGCGCGAAGAGTTCCTCGGCGGCGCCCAGGATGCGGTCCTTGGTGGAAAAGTGGGCAGTGGCTGCCATCGGGGTCTCTGCGTGGAAAGGAGGGGGCGGCAATGAATCAAACGCTTGTTTGATCCTAGGCGCGCGACCGGGGGACGTCAATGGAGTGGTTCAGATTCACGGTGACAAGCACGTCGTCGATTCGTTAGAATTACCGCAGCCATATCGGCTAAACCCGTGCCACTGCACGGGTTTTTCTGTTACTCTCGGGCACTCGCCAAGGAATGGGCGAGAGCGGCCCGCCTACCCGGAGAATTTCCATGGCGCTGGAGCGCACCCTTTCGATCATCAAGCCCGATGCCGTCGCCAAGAACGTCATCGGCGAAATCTACGCCCGCTTCGAGAAGGCGGGCCTCAAGGTCGTCGCCGCCAAGATGAAGCAGCTCTCGCGCCAGGAGGCCGAAGGCTTCTACGCCGTGCATCGCGAGCGTCCGTTCTTCAATGCCCTGGTGGAGTTCATGATCTCCGGCCCGGTCATG
>JAUIJO010000063.1 GCA_030431185.1 Gammaproteobacteria bacterium
CGCGCCGGCAACCTCCGACAGGGTCTTCACGTCGTCGGGGTCGTTCGGGCAGGCCACGATGGGCTCGTGCACGTCGGCCAGGTCGATCTCGATCACCGCCGCGTACTCGGCGTCGGCATCGGCCCCGAGCAGTTGCGGATCGGCGAGCCAGGCCTCCATCGCCTTGATCCGGCGCTGCAGGCTGCGGGCGTCCTGGTAACCCTCGGCGATCATCCACTTGAGCAGGGTGATGTTCGAGTTGATGTACTCGATGATCGGTTCCTTGTTCAGGTGCACCGTGCAGCCGGCGGCGGAGCGCTCGGCCGAGGCATCGGACAGCTCGAACGCCTGCTCGACCTTGAGGTCCGGCAGGCCCTCGATCTCGAGGATGCGGCCGGAGAAGATGTTCTTCTTGCCCTGCTTGGCGACGGTCAGCAGGCCCTGCTTGATGGCGTACAGCGGGATCGAGTTGACCAGGTCGCGCAGGGTCACGCCCGGCTGCATGCGGCCCTTGAAGCGCACCAGCACCGACTCGGGCATGTCCAGCGGCATGACGCCGGTGGCGGCCGCGAAGGCCACCAAGCCGGAGCCGGCCGGGAACGAAATGCCCACCGGGAAGCGCGTGTGCGAGTCGCCGCCGGTGCCGACGGTGTCGGGCAGCAGCATGCGGTTGAGCCAGCTGTGGATGACGCCGTCGCCCGGGCGCAACGAGATGCCGCCGCGGTTGCTGATGAACGCCGGCAGTTCGTGGTGGGTCCTGACGTCGACCGGCTTCGGATAGGCCGCGGTGTGGCAGAAGGACTGCATCACCAGGTCGGCGGAGAAGCCCAGGCAGGCGAGGTCCTTGAGCTCGTCGCGGGTCATCGGCCCGGTGGTGTCCTGGCTGCCCACCGATGTCATCCGCGGCTCGCAATAGGTACCCGGGCGCATGCCCTCGCCTTCGGCCAGGCCACAGGCGCGGCCCACCATCTTCTGGGCCAGGGTGAAACCCTTGCCGGTGTCTGCCGGCTGCTGCGGCAGTCGGAACAGGGTCGAGGCCGGCAGGCCCAGGGCCTCGCGGGCGCGCGCGGTCAGGCCACGGCCGATGATCAGCGGGATGCGGCCGCCGGCGCGCACCTCGTCGAACAGGACGTCGGACTTGAGCTCGAATTCCGCGATGACCGCGCCGTCCTTGAGCGCCTTGCCTTCATAGGGACGCAGCTCGATGACGTCGCCCATCTGCATGGCATCGACGTCGAGCTCGATCGGCAGCGCGCCGCCGTCTTCCATGGTGTTGTAGAAGATGGGGGCGATTTTGTTGCCCAGGCAGACGCCACCGAAGCGCTTGTTGGGGATGAAGGGGATGTCCTCGCCGGTCCACCACTGCACCGAGTTGGTGGCCGACTTGCGGCTGGAGCCGGTGCCGACCACGTCGCCGACGTAGGCGATGGGATGGCCCTTGTCCTTGAGCGACTGGATGAAGGCGATCGGTCCGCGCTTGCCGTCCTCCTCGGGCTCGAAGGCCGCGCCGTCGCGACGGTTCTTGAGCATCGCCAACGCGTGCATCGGGATGTCCGGCCGCGTGGTCGCGTCGGGGGCCGGGGACAGGTCGTCGGTGTTGGTCTCGCCAGGCACCTTGAACACCGTGACGGTCAGGCTTTCAGGGACTTCCGGCTTGCTGGTGAACCACTCGGCGTCGGCCCAGCTCTGCAGCACCGCTCGGGCGTTGGCATTGCCCTTGCCGGCCTTTTCCTTGACGTCATGGAAAGCATCGAACATCAGCAGTGTGTGCTTGAGTGCCTCGGCCGCGACGGGACCGAGGTCGGCGTCGTCGAGCAGTTCGACCAGCGGATGGATGTTGTAGCCGCCCAGCATGGTGCCCAGCAGTTCGGTGGCCCGGCGGCGATCGATCAGCGGGCAGGCTTCGGTGCCGAGCGCGACCGCGGCCAGGTAGCTGGCCTTGACGTTGGCGGCATCGTCGACGCCGGCCGGTACGCGCTGGGAAATCAGCTCGAGGAGGAACTCGCCCTCGCCCTGCGGCGGGTCCTTCAAGAGTTCGATGACCTCGGCGGTCTGCTGGGCGGTCAGCGGCAGCGGGGGGATACCCAGTGCGGCGCGCTCGGCGACGTGGTGGCGATAGGCTTCCAACATGGTGGCTCCGGCGTGGATGGTGGTACGGGAAAGAACGGGTGGGGGGACGCCGGTCTACTCGGTCGTCGGCACGATCAACTTCAGTCCCTTGAAGTACTCGCGGTAAAAGGCATCGTCGCGGGTGATCAGGCCATTGCACTGCAGCAGTGCGTGGGCCCCGATCAGGAAGTCGGGTACGGCCCGGGCCCGGTGGGCCGCCGTGCCGCCGCTCCGCTGGCGATGGCGGCGTTGCATCTCGCCGGCGCGCAGGGCCGACTTGGCCTCCAGCGGGCTGAACCGAATGCTCATCTCCTCGAGCACCGCCAGGGCTTCGGACCCGTCGCGCAGGGCGCTGCAGACCTCGGCCAGGGCGACCTCGCTGATCACCACGGGCCCGGCGCTCAGGCACTGCCGCAGGCAGGCCTCGGCGGCATCGGCCTGCGGCCCGTCGGCCAACAGGTCGACCAGGACCGAAGAGTCGAGCGCGATCACCGGGTCAGTCCCCGCTGTCCAGCGGTTCGCCCGGCGCGCGCCCACGGATGGTCCGCATGGCGTCGTCGGTGGACTCGAAGCCGTCCAGGCGGAAACGCCCACGGGCCCGGGAGATGGCGTCGTCCACGCTCTTGCGCAGCACGATGCGGCTGCCGTCGAGCTCGACTTTCAGCACCGTGCCCTTGGTCAGGCCCAGCGCATCACGCACGGGTTTGGGCAAGGTGATCTGTCCGCGTTCGGCAACCGTGGCTTCCATGGCGACCTCCTTGAAGTATGCATGAATTGTACATACCCAAGGATGCATACTCAACGCATCGTCACATGTTGGCCGCTATCATGAACGCCAGCCAGATCCAGCACGGGGCCGCCCCACCCCACGCCACGGGCGGCGGGCGCATATCGCGGCCGGCCCCCTGCCCCAGCCATCGCAAGTCCCAAGGAGCCCCCGCCCATGAGCGATTCGTTTGCCTCCCGCGCCAGACTCGACGTCAACGGCAAGTCCTACGCGTACTTCAGCCTGCCGAGCCTGGGCAAGCACTTCGACATATCGAAGCTCCCCTATTCGATGAAGATCCTGCTCGAGAACCTGTTGCGCCATGAAGACGGCGGGCAGACGGTCGGCAAGGACCATATCGAGGCGGTCGCCCGCTGGGATGCGCGCAAGGAACCGGACACCGAGATCGCGTTCATGCCGGCCCGCGTGGTCCTGCAGGATTTCACCGGCGTGCCCTGCGTCGTCGATTTCGCCGCCATGCGCGACGCGGTCAGCAAGCTGGGCGGCAAGGCCAGCCAGATCAACCCGCTGATCCCGTCCGAACTGGTGATCGACCATTCGGTCCAGGTCGACGTGTTCGGCCGCGCCGACGCGCTGGACCTCAACGGCAAGATCGAATTCGAGCGCAACATGGAGCGCTACAGCTTCCTGCGCTGGGGCCAGAAGGCCTTCGAGAACTTCAAGGTGGTGCCGCCCAACACCGGCATCGTCCACCAGGTGAACCTCGAGAACCTGGCCCGGGTCGTGATGGAGCGCGAGGTCGACGGCGAGCTGCTGGCCTTCCCCGACACCGTGTTCGGCACCGACAGCCACACCACGATGATCAACGGCATCGGCGTGCTGGGTTGGGGCGTCGGCGGCATCGAGGCCGAGGCCGCGATGCTCGGGCAGCCCTCCTCCATGCTCATCCCGCAGGTGGTCGGCTTCAAGCTGACCGGCAAGCTGCCCGAGGGCGCGACCGCCACCGACCTGGTGTTGACGGTGACCCAGATGCTGCGCAAGCACGGGGTGGTCGGCAAGTTCGTCGAGTTCTTCGGCGAGGGGCTGCAGCACCTGCCGCTGGCCGACCGCGCGACGATCGCCAACATGGCGCCCGAGTACGGCGCGACCTGCGGCATCTTCCCGATCGACGCCGAGGCCGTGCGCTACCTGCACCTGTCGGGCCGCAGCGACGAGCAGATCGCGCTGGTCGAGGCCTATGCCAAGGCCCAGGGCCTGTGGCACGAGCCGGGCGCGCCGGAAGCCGAGTACTCCTCCACGCTGGAGCTGGACATGGGCGGGATCAAGCCCTCGCTGGCCGGCCCCAAGCGTCCCCAGGACCGCGTGCTGTTGAGCGACATGCAGTCCAATTTCCGCGAGAACCTGACCGGCCTGATCGCCAACCGCGCGCCGCGCAACGGCAAGGCCCGCATGGACGCCGAGGGCGGCCACCAGCACCAGGCCGACCACCTCGCCGCGCCGCCGGTCTCCAACATCACGGTGCAGGAGCAGGAGGCGGAATTGCGGGACGGTTCGGTCGTGATCGCGGCGATCACGTCCTGCACCAACACCTCCAACCCGGCGGTGATGCTGGGCGCCGGCCTGGTCGCGCGCAATGCCGCGAAGCTCGGCCTAAAGGCCAAGCCCTGGGTCAAGACCTCGCTTGGACCGGGTTCGCTGGTGGTGACCGACTACCTCAGGAAGGCCGGGCTGCTCGATGACCTGGAGACGCTGGGCTTCTATGTCGTCGGCTACGGCTGCACCACCTGCATCGGCAACTCCGGCCCCCTGCCCGATCCGGTGTCCAAGGGCATCGCGGAGAACGACCTGGTGGTGGCCTCCGTGCTCTCGGGCAACCGCAACTTCGAGGGCCGCGTGCACTCGGAGGTGAAGATGAACTACCTGGCCTCGCCGCCGCTGGTGGTCGCCTACGCCATCGCCGGCACCATCGACATCGACCTGACGAACGACCCGATCGGCCAGGACGGCGACGGCAACGACGTCTACCTGCGCGACATCTGGCCGACCAACAAGGAGATCGGCGACATGATCGCCGCGACCGTGGGGCCGGAGCTGTTCGCGCAGAACTACGCCGACGTGTTCAAGGGGGACAGCCGCTGGAACCAGATCGCCTCGCCCGACGGCGAGTCCTTCGCCTGGGACGGCGCCTCCACCTACATCAAGAACCCGCCCTACTTCGACGGTATGTCGATGGACGTCGACCCGATCGCCGACATCCGCGGCGCGCGGGTGCTGGGGCTGTTCGGCGATTCGATCACCACCGACCACATCTCGCCGGCCGGCAACATCAAGAAGGACTCGCCCGCGGGCCGGTTCCTGCAGGAGCGTGGCGTGCAGCCGGCGGACTTCAACAGCTATGGTTCCCGCCGCGGCAACGACGACGTCATGGTGCGCGGCACCTTCGCCAACATCCGCATCAAGAACCTGATGCTCGGGGGCGAGGAAGGGGGCAACACCCTCCACCAGCCCGATGGCGAGAAGATGGCCATCTACGACGCGGCCATGAAATACAAGGCCGAAGGCGTGCCGCTGGTCGTCCTGGCAGGCAAGGAGTACGGCACCGGCTCCTCGCGCGACTGGGCCGCCAAGGGCACGATCCTGCTCGGGGTCAAGGCCGTCGTCGCCGAGAGCTTCGAGCGCATCCACCGCTCCAACCTGGTCGGCATGGGCGTGCTGCCGCTGCAGTTCAAGGAGGGCGACAGCATCAAGTCACTCGGCCTGGATGGCAGCGAGACCCTGGACGTCACCGGCCTGGAAGACGGCGCCTCGCGGACCGCCACGGTCGTGGCCCGCAAGGCCGACGGCAGCGAGACGCGCTTCGAGGTCAAGGTGCTGCTGTTGACGCCCAAGGAAGTAGAGTACTTCCGCCACGGCGGCATCCTGCACTACGTCCTGCGCCAGCTCGCCGCCCGCAAGGCGGCCTGATCGCGCCCCGGGGAGTGCGAACCCGGCCCGCCGACATGCGGCGGGCATCCGGGTGGATGCGTGCGGGGGTGGGGTGTCCCGCGCCCGCCCCTCGAACGTCCGCGGCCCCGCGGGGCGTCAAAGCCTGGTCGACCAGCTGACACTGGTCAGGCGCCACTCCCCGTCCTCGAGGCGCCAGCCGCTTTCGACCGCGTAGGCCTGCGCGCTGTCGGGGAGCACCTGCCCGCTGCCGCCGGTCAGCAGCGCTTCGAAGCGGACCGTGGCGTGCGATCCACTCACCTCGGTACGGGCCGGCCCGAAGACGACGCCGACATCGCGGTAGCGCAGGAACATCAACGCGGCCATGCGGCGCGCGCCTTCGCGGTCCATGCCCTCCGGGCCGATGAAGTCCCCGGCGAGCCAGTCTTCGATGCCCGCGGCGTCGCGGGTTTCGATGGCATCCCCCAGCGACTCGACCGCGCGCTCCAACCTGGCCTCGGGACTCTCGCTGCTGCAGGCGGAGAGCCCCACGAGGACCAGCGGCAGGACGAGCAACAGGATCCGAAGGCAGCGGCGCCCGATCAGGTGCCGGAAGGACGCTACATATGTCATGGCATGGCCTTGCGTGGGATGGGAAGGGACGCCGAAGGCGGGCCTGGGCACCCCGTCCATTGCTGCACTCTACCTTGCCACCCCATGGGGCGTGTGCTCCAATCGATGCCCAACGTACGCTGGCGCATCCCTTGGTGATCCGCACGCGTCGACAGCGCAAAGATGGCGAATATCGTGGATAGGGGAGTGCCAATGAGTTCTGATCGTCCTTGGTTTCAGCAGTATCCAGAGGGCATTCCACGCGAGATCGACGTCGACGAGTTTCCCTCCGTCGTTTCCGTTCTCGAAAACGCGATCGACAACTACAGGAGCCGGCCGGCGTTCTCCAACCTGGGCAGGACGCTCACCTACGCCGAGATCGACGAGCTGAGCCGTCAGTTCGCCGCCTACCTGCTGGGTGAACTCAAACTCAAGAAAGGCGACCGGGTGGCGATCATGCTGCCCAATTGCCTGCAGTACCCGATCGCGACCTTCGGCGTGCTTCGCGCCGGCCTGACGGTGGTCAACACCAATCCCATGTACACCGCCCGCGAGCTCCGCCACCAGCTGGTGGACTCGGGCGCCAGCGTGGTGCTGGTGCTGGACAACTTCGGCGATACCGTCCAGGAGGTGGTCCGCGACACGCCGGTGAAGCAGGTGATCACCACCGGCCTCGGCGACATGCTCGGTTTCCCCAAGGGAAACATCGTCAATTTCGTGCTCAAGTACGTCAAGAAGATGGTGCCGGAGTACAACATCCCGGGCGCCGTCCGCTTCGGCGCCACCCTCAAGGCCGGCCGCGGACACGTCCTGCCCGAGGTGGAGATCGCGCCCTCCGACATCGCCTTCCTGCAATACACGGGCGGCACCACCGGCGTGGCCAAGGGCGCCATGCTGACCCATCGCAACCTGGTCGCGAACATGCAGCAGTCCGCGGCCTGGGTGGGGACCAACGTCCGCTACGGCGAGGAGGTGATCATCACCGCCCTGCCGCTGTACCACATCTTCGCGTTGACGGCGAACGGGCTGGTCTTCATGAAGTTCGGGGGGCTCAACCACCTGATCACCAATCCGCGCGACATGCCGGGCTTCGTCAAGGAGCTCAAGAGCGTGCCGTTCACCGCCATCACCGGCGTCAACACGCTGTTCAACGGCCTGCTGAACACGCCCGGGTTCGACGAAGTCGACTTCTCCCGCCTGCACCTGACGCTCGGCGGCGGCATGGCGGTCCAGCGCTCCGTGGCCGAGCGCTGGAAGAAGGTCACGGGCATCACCCTGGTCGAAGCCTACGGCCTGACCGAGACCTCCCCGGCGGCCTGCATCAACCCCATGGACCTCAAGGACTACAACGGCGCCATCGGGCTGCCGATCCCGTCTACCGATGCCTGCATCAAGGACGAGGGCGGCAGGCAGTTGCCGGTCGGCGAGGTCGGCGAGCTGTGCATCAAGGGCCCCCAGGTCATGAAGGGCTACTGGAACCGGCCCGAGGAGACCGCCAACGTGCTCGACGGTGAGGGCTGGCTGCACACCGGGGACATGGCCCGGATGGACGAGCAGGGCTATTTCTACATCGTCGACCGCAAGAAGGACATGATCCTGGTGTCCGGCTTCAACGTGTATCCGAACGAGGTCGAGGACGTGATCGCCTCGATGCCGGAGGTGCTGGAAGTGGCGGCCGTCGGCGTCCCGGACGAACATTCGGGCGAGGTCGTGAAGGTCGTCATCGTGAAGAAGGACCCCTCCCTGACTGAAGACCAGGTGAAGGCCTATGCGCGCGAGAACCTGACCGGCTACAAGCACCCCCGGATCGTCGAGTTCCGCAGCGAGCTCCCCAAGACCAACGTGGGCAAGATCCTGCGCCGCGAGCTGAGGGACGCGGGTCCCCACTGACCGCCCCGCGCGGCCCAGGACGGCAATCCCGGCCCCCTCCTCGTGGAGGGGGTCTTTATTTGCGCGGGTGTACGATCTGCATGCAGGCGCCACTGCCTGCTTATGACTCCGGAGTCAAGCCATGAACATGCCCGTCCGTCTCCATGCAGAATCCATCCCTTCCCTCGCCCGGCACGTCGTCGACCCCGTGGGGGGAAGCCACTGGTGCCACATGCATGCCGACGCCCCCAGCGTCTACCACCCCTGCTTCTCCCAGCGCCTGCTTCGGGACCTCAAGCGCACCCAGGAGAGCATCCGCAGCGAGATCGCGACCGCCACCGCGTTGCGCGATGCGGGAGGCATCCACCACCTGGTCCTGGCATCCGACAGTGATGTCTTCAACCTCGGCGGCGACCTCTCGCTGTTCGCCCGGCTGATCCGCTCCGGCGACCGCGTCGCCCTCCTCGACTACGCCAAGCTGTGCGTCGAGGTGGCCTACAACTTCCATCGGCTCTACGACGACCGCGTGCACAGCATCGCCTTGATCCAGGGCGACGCGCTTGGCGGCGGTTTCGAGGCGGCCCTGTGCTGCCACACGATCATCGCCGAGGAAGGCACCGGCATGGGCTTCCCCGAAGTGCTGTTCGACCTCTTCCCCGGCATGGGCGCATACACCTTCCTGACCCGTCGCGTCAGCCCGGCCCAGGCCGAGCGGATGATGCTGGATGCGCGTGTCTACCCGGTCGAGGAACTGCTCCAGATGGGCGTCGTGGACCGCGTGGTTCCCCGCGGCGAAGGCATCATGGCCGTGCAGGAAACCATCCGCCGCCAGCGTCGCATGGGCAACGCGCTGCGCGCGATGAACACCGTCCGGCATGCCTGCAATCCGGTCAAGCTCGACGAGCTGTTGGCCGTCACCACCGAGTGGGTGGACGCGGCGATGCGCCTCGACGATCGCGCCCTGCGCACCATGGAACGACTGATCCGCGCCCAGCAGCGCCGCGCCGACCAGGAAGCACAGACCCGCAGCATCCAGAATGCCTGAGCATGCACGGGCGAGCACTCGAACAGGGGAGCAAGCGGATATTGGGGTAGGAGGAGCCGGAGGGGGCGGCTCCTGGATTGGCGGGGACGGCCGGGGCCAGGGATGCCGGTTGTCGGACTCAGGGACGAGACCAGAAGGATCAGCTCAGGTCGGGCGTGTCCTTGTTGCGGCCCGCGCGGGTCAAGCGGACGACTTCCTGGCGGCTGATGCGATCCACCGACTCGAGTTGCGAAGCGAGCTCCGCGACGACCTTGCCGTGTTCGCGTAGCAGGACATCGTCGCTGGCGCGCATGATGCCCGAACACCGTTCGGCGATCGAATGCGCCCCCAGGTTCTCGGCGATGCCCTTGTAGGCGTGCGCGACTTCCCGGAACGCGACCCAGTCCCGATCGACACCGCTCTTGGCCAGTTCTGCCTGGCAGGCCGTTGCGTCCTTGAGGCACTGCTCGACGAAATCACGCAGGAACGCTTCGCCCAGGCCCATCTCGGCCAGCTCCTCCAGCACCGCCGGATTGGTGACCGGGGTACTGACGTCGCTGATCGCCCTCACGCTGGGCAACGTGCTTGAATCCATCACCTCGGCGATGGTCTTGAGCAGGCGATCGACCACGATCGGCTTGGTCAGGAACGCGTTGGCGCCCGCTTCGCTGGCCGCCTCCGACGCCTGCAGCGTCGCGTCCGCGCTGAGGATGATCGATGGCGTGCGGTTCTGGCTGCGGGCCTCCATGAAACGCATCTGGCGGATGACGTCCAGGCCGCTGAGCTGGGGCATGTGCATGTCCAGCACCATCAGCTCGTAGCCGCCCTGCTCCAGTTCGTCCAGCGCCTGCTCGCCGTCGTTGACCATGTGCACGCGGTGCCCGGCGCGCTCCAGCAGTCGTGCCAGGACCGTGCGGTTCGCCGCCTGGTCGTCGGCGATGAGGATGCGAAGGCTCCGTACCCGCATGCGGTGGCGGATGAAGGGATCATCGAAGGAGATGATCTTGTTGCCGTCGACGGCTTCGCCGGCGTCCTCGTGGTTGGCGGCGTCCTGCAACTGCAGCGGCAGGTCCACCCAGAAGCGACTGCCGCCCTCGGGGTTCGCCTCCAGTCCGATCTCGCCGCCCAGCAACTGGGTGAGGGTCTTGGCGATGGTGGTGCCCAGGCCGGTGCCGCCGAAGCGCCGGGTCGGCCCGCTGTCGACCTGCTCGAAGGCCAGGAAGATGCGCTTGGCATCCTCGCCGGGGATGCCGATGCCCGTGTCGGTGACCGCGAAGCGCAGGCGCACGTCGGCCGACCCGGCGTCGGCCAGCTTCGCGATGCCCAGCGTCACGCCGCCCTCCTCCGTGAACTTGATGGCGTTGTGCAACAGGTTCAGGAGGATCTGGGTGAGATGCGCGGCATCGCCGTGCAGGCGCACCGGCACGTCGGCGTCCATGTCCATCCGCAGCGACAGCCCCTTGGAGGCCGCCATCGGCTGGAGCATCTTCTGGATGCGGTGGACGAGTTCCTGCAGGTTGAAGTCGGCGTCGCGGCGCTCGAGCTTGCCCGCCTCGATGGCGGAGATGTCCAGCACGTCGTTGACCAGCAACAGCAGCGACTGCGCCGAGGTGTGGATGACGTCGGCGTACTCGCGCTGCTCCGGCGCCAGGCGCGTACCGTGCATGAGCTCCGCCATGCCGATGATGCCGTTCAGCGGCGAACGCAGCTCGTGGCTCATGTTGGCCAGGAAGCGGCTCTTGGCTTCGTTCGCCCGCTTGGCCTCGGCCGTGGCCCGGTGCAGGTCGCTGAGCAGCGACGACAGGTAGGCCGGGATGGCGATGACGCCGAGCAGCAGGCCGGTGGCCAGGTACGGTTGCTGGCGCCAGTACTCCGTTCCCAGGATCACCGTCAGGAAGGCCGCGCTCGCCAGGACGGCCGCGGAATACAGGTACGTGGTGCCGAAGCGGAGGCCGTTGCCGATCGTCACCCACAGGATGATCACGTAGAGCGGTGCCAGGGTCGGCGCCGACAACGACATCAGGATGGCAAGCGTGGAATAGTCGCCGAGCATGCCGATCCAGCGCCGGACGTGCGACACCCCGGGACGGGCGACGATGGCCACCAGCAGCAGGAAACCGATGGTGGCCTCGGCCAGCATCACCGCCAGCATGGTCCGGTAGATCCCGCGGTCGTCGGATGCACTCTGCAGGAAAAGCAGGTAGCCGACGATCAGGCAGGCGATGACCAGGCGCACCATGGCCTGCGCATGTTCGGAGTCGGGTCGCTTGGCCAGGCGCAGTCTCAGCTGGGCGAACATGGCGGCCTCAGCTCGTTCCCGGGCGAACCGATCCCGCGGCATAACGCTTGCAGACGTCATCCAGACGGGTACGGCTCCTGAGCAGCGCATCCACGCACTGCGGGTCGAACAGATGGCCGCTCTGGTCGACCAGGTACTTCAGCGTCGCGTCGATGTCCCAGGGCTCCTTGTAGGGGCGCGGGGATATCAGTGCGTCGAACACGTCCGCGACGGCCACGATGCGCGCCTCCAGCGGGATCTCGTCGCCCACCAGGCCATCGGGGTAACCGCTGCCGTCGAAGCGCTCATGGTGGCGCAAGGCGATCGTGGCGGCGATCTGGATGAAGCGGTTCTGGCTCCCGCTCAGCAGCTCGTGGCCGATCTTGGGGTGTCGCCGCATGATCTGCATCTCGTCGGCGGTCAGCGGGCCGGGCTTGAGCAGCACCGAGTCGGGGATCGCGATCTTGCCGATGTCATGGAGCGGCGCCGCCATCTCGATCATGCGCACCTCGTCCTCGAACAGGCCCAGCTGCTCGGCCACCAGGCCGGCGATGTGGGACATGCGCTCGAGGTAGACGCTGGTGCCGGTGTCGCGGTACTCGATGGCGCGGGCAAGCCGCTGCAGGGTTTCGCGCTCGCGCTCCTCCACCTCGTGCATGCTGGCCAGCAGGCGCTGCTCGAGCGAGAGGGCGCGCTGCTTCACGGTCTCCGACTGCTGCCTCAGCTGCAGCAGGTTGCGGCAGCGCGCACGCAGTTCGCGGGGGCGGACGGGTTTGACCAGGAAGTCGATCACGCCGGCATCGAGCGCGGCTTGCCGGATCGGCTCGTCGCCGACGACGGTGACCAGGATGATGGGGATGTCGCGGTGGAGGGGCTGGCGACGGAACCGGCGCGCGAACTCGAGGCCATCGATGCCCGGCATCCGGTAGTCGAGCAACAGCAGGTCCGGGTGGTTGGATTCGCACCACGCCAGCCCGCCCTCGGCCTCACCGAAGTCATGCACCGTGAGTTCGGGCGCGATGTCCTCGATGATGTGGCGCAACATGGTGCGCGCCGAAGTCTGGTCGTCGACGATAACTACATTCACGCACAGTCCCGTATGCGACGCCGCGCATGACGCGGCAATGACTTGAGGATACCCCGCTGGCGCCCATACCGCAGCACCCCCGGCACCCCCGCCCCTGAACGCCCGGGGCGGGTTGTTGTGAAGGTGAACGCGGTCCGCCGGCTCAGGCGGACGGGGACTGCCTCATGTAGGGGAACAGGAGGACGTCCCGGATCGAGGCCGAGCCGGTCATCAACATGACCAGGCGGTCGATGCCGATGCCGAGGCCGCCGGTCGGGGGCAGGCCCACTTCCAGGGCGCGGATGTAGTCGGCGTCGAAATGCATGGCCTCGTCGTCGCCGCCCTCCTTCTGCTCGACCTGGGCCTTGAAGCGGGCGGCCTGGTCCTCGGGGTCGTTCAGCTCGGAGAAGCCGTTCGCCAGCTCCTTGCCGTTGACGAAGAGCTCGAAGCGGTCGGTAATGCCCGGTTCGCTGTCGCTCTCGCGGGCCAGCGGCGAGACCTCGACCGGGTAATGGGTGATGAAGGTCGGCTGCTCCAGTTGGCCTTCGACCGTCTTCTCGAAGATCTCCAGCAGCAGCTTGCCCCAGCCCTGCCCGGGCTTGACCGGGATCTGCAGGCGCTCGCAATGGCGGGCCAGGGCCTCGCGGTCGCGGCAGTCCTCGACGCTGATGCCGGGGTTCTTCTCGCGCACCGATTCGTCCAGCCGCCAGCGGCGGAAGGCCGGGCCCACGTCGATCCGCGCGCCGTCCCACTCCATGACGGTCGTGCCGAGCACGCGGTTGGCGACGTCGCGGACCAGGTTCTCGGTCAGGTCCATGATCTCGTTGTAGGTGGCGTAGGCCTCGTACAGCTCGAGCATGGTGAATTCGGGGTTGTGCCGGGTCGACACGCCTTCGTTGCGGAAGTTGCGGTTGATCTCGTAGACGCGCTCCAGGCCGCCCACGACGAGGCGCTTGAGGTA
>JAUIJO010000064.1 GCA_030431185.1 Gammaproteobacteria bacterium
AGCCGGGGCGTGCCCAGGAAGCTGCGGGTGAAGCGCATGCCGAACAACAGGGTCAGCGCGAGCATGACCAGCAGGCTGGTGTTGCCCCAGTCGGGGCGTTCCGGCCAGAAATACTGGAAGGCCAGGCCGTCGATGATGGCGAAGTACAGGCCATAGCTGGTGACGTACAGCAGGTAGTAGAAGAACGGCCGGTCGCGTACCGCCAGGAAGATGAAGATGTTGTAGACGATCAGCACGAAGAATCCGCCGAAGTACAGGCCGAAGGCCAGCTGGCGGGTTTCGTGGCGTTCGATCAGCGGGACCGTGTGCTGCAGGGTCAGGCCGATGTTCATCGAGCCGTCGGTGCGCATGCGCAGGTAGAGCTGGCTGTCCGAGCCGGCGGCGAGGGTCACCGGGAACAGGAAGTCGCGGCTGTTGATCGGGCGGCTGTGGAAGGGGCGCCGGTCGCCGGTCGCCACGTGGGCCACGACCTGGCCGCCGTCGACCTGCCACAGGTCCAGTTCGTCGATCAGCGGATAGTCCTGCTGGAGGACAAGCGCCACCTGCCGGGGCGAGGGGTTGGCGACGTCGATCCGCACCCACCACGCCGAGGCGGAGAACCCGAAGTTGGTGCGGCCGTCCACGGCTGGCGCGAAAGCGTCCGACCGCATCGCCGCGGCGATGTCGAGCGTGCCTTCCGGGTCTTCCAGGAGCTGCAGGTCGCGTCCCAGCGACAGCTCCTCGACCTGCGAGGCATCCACTACTCCGGCCCATGCGTGCGGTAGGCAGCCTGCCCACAGCAGCACGCACACGAGCCAGGCTCTGAGCGACATGCGATCTCCTGATGAAACACCGGTCCCGTGCCGGTGGTATCCAGCTTGCAGGCATCGCCGGGACCGCGCGGGACGCGCGCGTGTCGAACGGTGGTGACGGCCCTGCACCCCGCGTGCATCTTCCCACAGTGGCGCAGGCATGCAAAATGCAGGCCGGGGAAGACCACGACGGGGATAGGGGATGCACAAGGGACTCATGGCGCTGGCGCTGGCCGCGCTGGGCCTGGCCGCCGGTTGCCAGGGGGACCGCCCGGAGGGCGGGGCGGGGAGGCAGGCTCGCGGCGATCGGGCCGCGGCGGGGACCGGCGTGCCCTCGGCCGGCGACGCGGTGACCGACCTGGAGCAGGGCTGGGCGCCCGCGGTTCGGGCGCGTGGCCGCGAGGCCGGCTTCGGCTCCCGCATGCTGCCCTACCCGTGGTTGCGGCACCTGGAGCAGGCCGGTCGCCGCGAACCTTTCCTGGCGCCGGCGCACCTGCAGTCGCTGGGTTTCCTCCTGCAGGCGCCCTCGGCGGGCAACCCCGATGGCCTGCCGGTCGGCATGACCCTCAGCCGGCCGACGCGACGCCAGGGCGAGGCCTGGGCCGGACTGGGATGCGCGGCCTGCCACACCGGCGAGCTGCGCCATGGCGACCACCGGATCCGCGTCGATGGCGGCCAGGGCTGGCTCGATTTCACCGCCTTCGAGCGCGCGGTGATCGACAGCCTGTCGGCGACCGCGCAGGACCCGGCGGTGTTCGCCCGCTTCGCGGATGCGCTCGAGACCCCGGCCAACCGCCGCGAAAGCCTGCGCGCCGCGCTCATCGAGCGCGCTTCCGTCCTCGAAGCGCGCCACCGCATCAATGCCAGCGACGTGGCCTATGGACCGGGCCGGCTGGACGCCTTCGGGCAGATCTTCAACACGGTCGCGGTCGACGTGCTCGGGATACCCGGCAACCGGCGCTCGCCCGACGCGCCGGTCAGCTACCCGGTGCTGTGGTCGGCGCCCCACCTGGACCTGGTGCAGTGGAACGGTTCGGCGCCGAACGCCGGCCCCGGGCCGCTGATCCAGAATGTCACCACCGCCCTGGCGGTATACGGCCATGCCCAGGTGCCCTCGCGCGGTCCGGGCTACGCCTCGGACATCGACTTCAGGCAGCTGGGGCGGCTGCAGGACGACCTCTACCACCTGACGGCACCCGCCTGGCCGGCGTCCATCCTCGGTGCGCTCGACCCGGCGCGGGTGGCACGCGGCAAGCCCGTGTACGCCGCCCACTGCGCGTCCTGCCATGAGCCGATCGACGCGCGTGATCCCCGGCGCAGGCCCCGGGCGGTGCTGACGCCGCTGGCGGACGTCGGCACCGATCCGCGGATGGTGCGCAACTTCCTCGATGCCGACGCGCGCACCGGGCCGCTGCAGGGCAGGAAGGCGCTGGTGGTGGCGGGCGCGCCCTTCGGCGAACGCGCGCGCAGCATCGACCTGGTCGCGCACGTCGCCATCGGCGTGGCGCTTCGTCATCCGTTGTCGTCGGTGCGCGATGCGGTCAAGGGCCACCATCGGGTGGCCAAGGCCGCGCTCGACACCCATCCCGACTACTACAAGGCGCGGCCGCTCGACGGTGTGTGGGCGAGTGCCCCCTACCTGCACAATGGATCGGTGCCGACGCTCGAGGCGCTGCTGCGTCCCGCGGCGGAGCGGCCGGCCACGTTCCAGGTGGGCCGCGGCGAGTTCGATCCGGTGGCCGTCGGCCTGGCCACGCCGGCGGACGGCGGATGGACCTTCGACACCCGCGTGCCGGGCAACCTCAACAGCGGACACGAGTACGGCACCGGCCTGGACGAGGCGCAGCGCCGCGACCTGCTGGAATACCTCAAGTCACTCTGAGCGCGCGCGTTCCTCCGCCCCGGCGGCCCAGAGGCGGTCGAACCAGCCCGCCACGCCGACCGCCCCGGCGTCGGCCAGCATCCGCTCGACCAGGCAACGGCCCAGGGTGCGGTAGGCCTCGAACTCGGTCTCGCCGAAGAACTGGTTGCTGGTCGGCTGGTTGGGGAAGCTGGGGTTGGCTCGCGCGTAGGCGTACAGGTCGGCCGGGGCCTCGGCGATCCGCATCGGCTTGATGTAGACGATACGGCCGCGACTGCCGTCGGCGTACAGGACCTCGCCGAGCAGGAACGGTCGAGTCGCCGCGCCGCTGGCGTGCTCGGCCACCAGGCGGTCGGCGGACAGCCGGACCTCGGCGCCGAAATCCACGCGCACCCGTTCGATGGCGCGCCCCAGGTCGGCCAGGTCCAGGTCCGGGTCGGCGCCGGCATCGCAGACGATGATGTGGCGGACCTTGCGCCGGACCAGTTCGTACAGGCCCAGGTTCTCGAAATGCCCGCCGTCCGACAGGTGGATGCGCGCATGGCGCTCGTCCAGGCCGACACCGAGCATCTCGCGGCCGATCAGCCACCACCACTCGCCGGACAGCCGCCCGCGCGGACGCGAGGGGTTGTCGGCCCAGTAGCCCAGGCGGACATTGAGCAGGGCCATCAACGACGAGACCGCGCGCGACCCGACCCCGGCGTTGTCCGGATCGATCGCCGCCCCGGAGATGGTGAATGCCGTCGACAAGGCCATGCCGCCGCCCGCGAAACCGTCGCAGCGCGTGTAGCCGGTGGCGAGCGAACCGCAATACAGCGGCGACAGCACATAGCTCGCGCCCTCGCGCCCATGGCGGCGCTGGTCGGGCGAAGTGCTGGTGTTGAGGGTGGTGTTGACCAGGTGCAGCGGCGCGCCGCGCTCGGGGTCCAGCTGGTCGAGGCGGAACTCCATGGGGTGCACGTGCCGGGCGGCGGTCGGGATGGGCATGAACGCTTCCGACAGGCGCGCGCGGTAGTAGCCGTGCATCGAGATGCGGTTGACGTTGAGGTGGGAGGCCAGCAGCGCCGCCAGCACCGCCAGTGCCCAGAACAGCGGCGTGCCGACGAAGTCCACGTGCACCACGAGGTGGTAGGCCAGTACCAGCAGGCCGTAGATCACCAGGGCGAGGCCGGTGCTGCCCACCTGCATGCGCCAGGGCGTGCGGCCCCCGCGGCCGGCGAGCAGCGCCGCCAGGCCCGAGAGCAGCGGCAGCAGGTAGCTCATGTGCTGGCCGAGCACGTGCATCATGCTCGACTCGAAGCGCGTGGAGAACTGGTCCCAGAACGCATGGACGACCGGGATGAGTCCGACCGCGAGCAGTGCCAGGCCCACCGCCAGTTGGCGGCCCATCAGGATGCGCAGCATGTCGATGCGACGCATCGACGCGCGTTCGCGGATGCCCGCGGCGACGCCGAAGCCCAGCGCCGTCAGCGGGAACACGGCCAGGCAGGCAGCGCCCAGGCCCAGCAGCAGCAGGTAGCCGTGGTGGTGGTGGCGGGGGTCCGGATCCGGCAGGCCGGCGAGGCCGGGCGGCCAGCCCAGCGGCAGCCACCCCAGGGTCATCGCGTACACCGCCAGCAGGACGACCGGACCCAGCACGAGCAGGTTGAGGAAGGTGGCCGCGAAGATCGAGGCGCCCAGGGTCCACAACGAATAGCCGCGGGCGGCGACCAGGTAGCGGCCGTGGCGGCGCAGCCAGTCGATCACCCGGCCACCCCCGGGCAGCGGTTCCTCGAAGGGGTTGGCGCCGTCGTCGGGCCGGCTGGCGCGCAGCCAGGAATAGCACGCGCCGACGTAGCCCCCGCCCGAGACCGTCGACAGGTAGTCGACGTCGCGCATCAGGCCGGCACCGTGCAGCGCTTCGATCACGCCGAGGTTGAAGGTCGCCGAACGGATGCCGCCCCCGGACAGGCCGAGGCCGACGCTGCCCTCGCGTCGCGGCTCCAGGCCGGCCGACGCGCGCCGACGCTCGATCCACGCGCGCTCGGCGGCTTCCACCGTCGCGAAGTCGACCGACGGCGTCGTGCCCGCCGCCGGGGTCATCGGCCGGCCACCCGGGCTTCGCAGCGCGGCGGCTGGAAGCCGGCCGGCGTCGCCGGCGTGTCGCGGTGGATCTTCAGGTACTCGACGATCGCCATGCGCTCCGGCTCGGCCAGCAGCGGACCGATCACGCCGGGTGGCAGCGGGTTCCGCGCCGGGTCCTGGTGGTGGCGCCGGAGCATGTCGGGCGTGGCGGTGAACGCATGGCCGGTATTGCGGTTGCCCGGCTCGCGGGTGTCGAGCCAGAACCCCTTGCCGTCGTCGGGCAGGTCGATGCGGTAGCCCAGGTGCCTGCTGTCGTAGTCGCGCTGGCCGACCGGGAAGCGGACGGTGCGCTGCTCCGGCGGCAACAGCATTTCATGGATGTTGGGCACCGAGCCGTTGTGCAGGAAGGGCGGGGTCGCCCACACGCCTTCGAGCGGGCGCGGCTTGTAGCCGGCGATTTCCTGCGGCAGGTCGAGCGTGCCGAAGCCTTCCAGGCATTCGCGGGTGGCGGCATCCACCCCCGCGTCCTCGAACCAGCGCCGCTTCACCAGCAGGCCGAGCAGGTTGAGGCCCCGTCCTTCGCTCAGCGAGGCGGGGTCGACGCCGGCGAGTTCGGTGTCGATGGCGCCATCGCCGCGCACCACGTTCCAGGCCAGGTGGGCGCCCTGGCAGTCCAGGTCGCAGAACGGACTTTCGTCCGGTGCCGTCCCCGGCACCTCGATGCCGGCGGTGTCGAGCAGGCGCGCGATCGCCGTGAAGCGCTCCGCCGGCACCGCGGCGCCCTCGCCGGATTCCGGCACCGGGTAGGTCTCCAGCTCCGTCGCCAGCGCCGCGGCGTCCAGGCCGGCGGCACGACGCCCTTCCACGACCGCACTGAGCCGGTATCGGGTGTCGCGGACCAGTTCGCGCCGCAACAGCGGGCGCAGCAGCCGGTCGAT
This sequence comes from Gammaproteobacteria bacterium, assembly GCA_030431185.1. Classification (GTDB taxonomy): domain Bacteria; phylum Pseudomonadota; class Gammaproteobacteria; order Xanthomonadales; family Xanthomonadaceae; genus Marilutibacter. The sequence continues at coordinate 5,655 of JAUIJO010000064.1, forward strand.
TTCCCCCCGGTCCAGGCCGGCGGCGGTGAGGTCGTAGCGTCGTTCCACGAAGCCCGTGGCGGCGGTGGCGTCGGTCCCGATGTGCGCCAGCGGGATCACCTCGATCTTCCAGACCGTGCCGGGCTCGCGCTTGAGCGGGGCCATCGACAGCTGCTCGGCCGGGCCCGCGACGTGCGGACCGTGGCAGTCGCGGCAATGCTGTTCGAACAGCGCGCGGCCGCGCTCGGCGAGCGGGCGGTCCACCGTGCCCAGCAGGTCTTCCGGCCAGCGCGGCGGTCGCAGGGTCTGCAGGGTCTGCTCGATGGTGGCCAGGTTGGGGATCATCACCGAACTGCGGAAGCGTTCGTGCGCAGGCAGCGGTGCGCCATGCGTGTTGGTCATCCGCAGGGTGGCGCCCACGCCGAGGGCTTCGCCCACGTTGCGCGCCAGCGGTTGGCTCACCGAGCCGTTGTACTGCACCCAGTCGAACTTCCAGATGTTCCAGAGATAGGGATAGCTGACCGGTGCTTCGGCCTTCTGGTAGTTGCCCTTGGCGAGGTGGTCGCCGAACACGGTGTTGGCGATCCGGCCCAGCGCATCGGTGCGCCCGAAGCCTTCGCGCACCGGGTACAGCTGACGCAGCGGGTTGTTCTGGCCGCGACGGAGGATGGCCGAGATGGTGTCGCCCAGCGCGGCGTGCAGGGCGTCCTTGCCGGCGGGATAGCGGGGGCCGATCACCTTGCGGGCGAAGCGCTCGAACTTCACCGGGTTGGTCCAGGTGGCGACCAGCGAGGCGAGCAGGGTCGGTGCGAAGCTGCCGCGCTGCATGTCGGTGAAGGCATGCATGGCCTGGCCGCCGTCGATGCGGACCGCGACGCGGCGTCCGTCCTTGTTGGCGATCAGCTCGCCGGTGTGGCAGGCCGCGCAGGTGATGTCGAGGACGTCCTCGCCCAGCAGCGGATCGAAGTGGCGGGTGAAGCCGACCGGCAGCCGGTCGGGATTGGCCGGCGTGGCCGCGTCGTCGACCAGGAACCGATAGCGCCGCATGTGCGCGGGGTCGGCGAAGCGCTCGCGCCCGGTCGGCATCTCCAGGTGGACGAACCAGTCGTAGCGCAGCGGCGCCAGCGCCTCGCCCTGCGGGATCGAGCTGCCCTGCGGCGTGTAGTAGTAGGCCTGCCGGTCGGCGGCGCCGACGCCGTCGCCCCAGCCCTGGTCGAGGTAGACCACGCCGTCGAAGGATTCCCCGTCCGGGATGCTGCCCACCGGGTAGCTGACGAACAGCCAGAACCCGCCCACGGCCAGCACGCCGAGCAGCAGGACGATGGCCAGCGCGCCCTTGAGCAGGCTGCCCAGGCGAACGTCGAACAAGCGCCGGAAACCGGCGGCGATGCGGTGCATGAGGGATCCCCCGGGTTGCCCCATGGCGGCGTTCCTTCGCGGGTATGGGTGGTGGCCGGACACGCGGCGAAGGCTCCCCCCTGCACCGCGGTCGAAGGGAAAGGTACAGGCCCGGAGGGCCGCTGCCCACCTCCGATTTGACGCAGCACCACCCCGGGCGTGGACAATGCGGGGATGGAAACCACCCGATTGCTCGAAACCGTCGAACACGAAACCGGCCCGTCGCCGGCCTGGACCGTCCTGTGGCTGCATGGCCTGGGCGCGGATGGCAACGACTTCGCGCCGATCGTGCCGGAACTCGTCCGCGAGGACTGGCCTGCGCTGCGCTTCGTGTTCCCGCATGCCCCGGTGCGCCCGGTCACCATCAACAACGGGGTGCCCATGCGGGCCTGGTACGACATCCGCGACATGAACCTGGCCCAGCGCGCGGACGAAAGCGGCGTGGACGAATCGGTCGCCCAGGTGGAGGCCCTGGTCGCCCGCGAGGCCACCCGAGGCGTTCCCGCCTCGCGCCTGTTGTTGGCGGGTTTCTCCCAGGGCGGTGCGATCACCCTGGCCGCGGGCATGCGGCGCGAGACCCCGCTGGCGGGCCTGATCGCCCTGTCGACCTACCTGCCGATGCCCGAGCGCCTGGCCGGGGAAGTGACCGCCGCCGCACCCGCCCAGCCGCTTTTCATGGCCCATGGCCAGTTCGACCCCGTCGTGCCCTTCGCCGGAGGCGACGCCAGCGCCCGCGCCCTGCGTGGCCTCGGCTTCGGAGTGGACTGGCACGCCTACCCGATGGCGCACCAGGTCTGCGCGGAGGAAATCCGCGACCTGGGCGACTGGATGGGCGCGCGTTTCGCCGCAGCCTGAGCGCCCGTGGCAGTATGAGGGGGTCGTGCGCGGCGGATGACCGTCGCGCCCGGCAACGTGCCGGACGGGGGGAGGCGCGGCCGATGACCGTGTGGGACGCCTGGGAGGAAGAGGCCGATGAAGGTGGTGATTGCCGATGACGAGCCGCTGGCGCGCGAACGCCTGCGCGCGCTGCTGTCGAGCCGGCAGGACATCGAGGTCGTGGCCGAGGCCGGCGATGGACACGACGCCCTGCATGCCTGCGCCGAGCACGAGCCCGACCTGATCCTGCTCGACATCGCCATGCCCGGCCTGGATGGACTCGAGGCGGCCCGCCACCTGGCGGCGTTCGAGCCGCGCCCGGCGGTCGTCTTCTGCACCGCGTACGACGCCCACGCGCTGTCGGCCTTCGAGGCCGAGGCGATCGACTACCTGGTCAAGCCGGTCCGCGCCGAGCGCCTGGATGCCGCGCTCGAACGCGTGCGCACCTTCGCCGCCGGCCGCCAGCACGGCATCGCCGCCAGCCGGGGCCAGCAGCGCACGCACCTGTGCGCGCGCCTGCGCGGCAGCCTGCGCCTGATCCCGATCGAGGACGTGCACTACCTGCAGGCCGAGGAAAAATACGTCGTCGTCCACCACGCGCATGGCGAGGACCTGATCGAGGAATCGCTGAAATCGCTCGAGGACGAGTTCGGCGAGCGCTTCGTGCGCATCCACCGCAATTGCCTGGTCGCCCGCTACGAGATCGTCGAGCTGCGCCGCTGCCCCGACGGCCATGTCCAGGCGGTGCTGCGCCATGGCGAACGACCGCTGGAAGTCAGCCGTCGCTGCGTGCCCGGCGTGCGCGAGCTGCTCAAGCAGCTCTAGCCCGGCGCCCGGCCAACGCAGGCATCCAGGGCGCCGCCCTGTCCCCGGCCGGGCGCAGCGGCGATAATGCCCGGATGACCCTGCTGCGCATCGCCACCCGCAAGAGCCCGCTCGCCCTCTGGCAGAGCGAACACGTCGCCGAGCGCCTTCGAACGGCCCATCCCGGCCTCGAGGTCGAGCTGGTGCCGATGAGCACGCGTGGCGACCAGGTGCTGGACCGTTCGCTGGCGGCGATCGGCGGCAAGGGCCTGTTCCTCAAGGAGCTGGAAGTCGCGATGCAGCGCGGCGAGGCCGATTGCGCGGTGCATTCGCTCAAGGACGTACCGATGGCGCTCGAGCCCGGCTTCTCGATGCCGGCGATCCTGCCGCGCGCCGATGCCGCCGACGCGTTCGTCAGCCAGCGTTTCGCCGCGCTCGCCGACCTGCCCCGGCGGGCCTGCGTGGGGACCTCGTCGCTGCGGCGACAGGCGCAACTGCGCGCATTGCGCCCGGACCTGGTGCTGCGCGACCTGCGCGGCAACGTCAACACGCGCCTGGCCCGCCTGGATGCCGGCGAGTACGACGCCATCGTCCTGGCCTGCGCGGGCCTGCAGCGCCTGGGCCTCGCCGACCGCATCCGCAGCCGGCTGGAGGCGCCGGACTGGCTGCCCGCGCCCGCCCAGGGCGCGATCGCGATCGAATGCCGCGAGGGCGACGACGCCCACGCGCGCCTGTGCGCGGCCCTGGACGACGCCGACACGCGCTGCCGCGTGGAAGCCGAGCGGGCGATGAACCGCGCGCTGCACGGCAGCTGCCACGTGCCGGTGGCGGCCTTCGCCCGACTGGACGGCGACCGCCTGCACCTGGCCGGCGCCGTCGGCTCGGCCGAAGACGGGCGCAGCATCCGCGCCGAAGCCGAAGGCCCCGCCGATGCACCCGCGGCGCTGGGCATCGAAGTGGCGAGGCGCCTGCTCGAACAGGGGGCCGGGGCCCTGATCGCACCGCACGTCTGACCCTGCCGGTCAGAACGCCCGGCGGATGCCGAACCAGCCCTCCGCGGTCTCGGTGCCGCTGGCGCCGCGGGTGCGATGGCGGATCACGTAATCGCTCTCCAGCGTCCAGTCCGGCCACAACTCCACGTCCACCCCCAGCGACTGCTTGACGAAGGTCTGGCCCTGGCCGGTTTCCCAGATCAGCCGCTGGCTCACGTGGGTGCGGTCGCCGAAGCGGCGGCCGAAATCGATCGCGCCCCGGAACACGGGGCCGGGCAGCCCGATGCCATCGTCGGAGCGCGGCGCCAGGCGCCAGGCGGCGCCGACCTCCAGCGCCAGCCGGTTGGGGCCGTCGCGCAGGACCTCCATGTCGTGGCGGGTGCCGACGCGCCATTTGTTGGAATAGTTGTCGGTCGACTGCCGGGTATGCGCGCGGGCATGCAGGTGGCGCCGCGCGGGCCGGTAGGACGGGCGGGTGGCGCGTCCGTCCAGGCGTGCCCGGTCATCGGCGAGCGGCAGGGGCGCGGCCAGCTCCTGCCGCCACTCCTCGTCGTTGCACCGCAGCGACAGGCAGCGGGTCCGGCGCCAGCGCAGGTCCATGACCTCGGCCAGCAGCTCGGGCTTGCCGTAGGCGCCGATGGGCGATGCCAGGAATGGACTGAGGGCGAGGCCCAGCAATAGCGACATGACGGGATGGCGGGCGTGGCGGCGGGTAGGGGCCCATGGTGCCAAGCCCCGTCCCGCCAGGCGAGGGGTCAGAAGTCGTAGACGATGTTGATGGTGGTCAGGTTGTCGGTGTTCTTGATGCCGGGCTGCACGTCGGTGTTGTAGCGGGTCTCCAGGCCGGCCTTGAGCGCCAGGTGCTCGCTCATCTTCACCTTCACGCCGACGTCGTTGACCGCGAAGGTGTTGTCGCTGCCCGATTCGACCAGCAGGGTGTCGTAGATCGACGTGCTGCCATTGAAGGCATGGGCGAAATCCATCGAGCCGCGCACGATCGTTTCGTTGTTGTGGACCTGCACGCCCTGCAGCTTCGACCAGCGGTAACCGGGGCCGATCTCGAACGTCAGCTGGGTCGCATCGCTCTTGATCGCTTCGAACCCGTAACCGGCGGACGCCGTCCACTGGTATTCGTAGGACGCGAAGTGGTCGCGTTCGTTGCGCACCGAGCCGAACAGGTAGCTGCGCCCGGTCAGCCGATAGCCCGTTTCGGCGAACACGTCATAGCGGTAGGCGGTCTCCACGCCGTCGCTCTTGCCGTACAGGAAGGAGGCGCCTGCCGAGTGGCGCCACACCGGGTCTTCCCGGGAGATCTCGAATCCGCCCGTCAGGGTCTCGCTGTCGGTATTGCCCTTGGCGATGGCAAGGCCGAGTTCGCCATTGCCGCTCCAGTCGCGCCCGGCGGCGGCATCTTCCTGGGCAAGGGCGGTGGCCGGCGCGATGGCCAGCAGGGTCAGGACAAGAAAGCGATGCATCACGGTGGGGGCTCCGTTGCGAGTGACAGGGGCAGACAGGAAAACGGTCGGCATGGGCCGACCGTCGCGCATTGTTAATTATATGTTAGTGGGCTTCAAGTTCAGCCAACGGCGCCCAACACCGCCCAACCGGACGGAAAAGACTGGAGTTGGACCGCCCGGACCCGCGAATTCAGTAGTACAGGCCGACCACGTGGCGGGCCTGGGCGAAGAACAGCCAGCGCTCGACGAAGGCCCCGAGCAGGCTCGCGGCCGCCGAGAGCAAGGCCAGGGGCAACGCCGGCGGACCTGCGATCCACGTCGCGACCGCCACCAGCACCGGGACCAGGGCGAACAGCGCCATGGCGATGCCGCGCAGGCGCCGCCCATGCTTGCGGGCGAGGACGAAGCCCATTTCCCGGGTGATGTAGTTGCCTTCGGTGTGCGGACGTTCGAACACGCGGACCTCCCGGCCCGGCAGGCCGACGGCGTCGCCGCGCGTGGCCGGCAGCGGTGACTGGTCGATGTCCCGCCAATAGCGCCACTTGGCGACGGCGAGCACCAGTCCCAGTACCGCGACCGCGGCCAGCAGGCCGGTCACGTGGCGCGCGGGGCCGACGGCGAGCACGCTCGCGCCCAGGGCGAGCCCGCCCTGCAGCGCGAACAGCAGGTACACCGGCACCACGAGGCGGTGGCCCCAGGCCGGGATCGGCTTGAGCGATGCGTAGATCATTGCGGTGCAGGCGACGGTCAGCAGCGACAGGGCCGCCAGCAGGCCGCCCAGCATGCCTCCCAAGGACTGCGTGGGGCCTCCGTACGCGCCCGAGGCCGTGGCCAGACCCTGGCCGACGAGTGCCAGCGCCGGCAGGTACGCCAGTACGGCCATCACCCCTTCGCGCGACAGCCACGAGGTCCGCCACTGCGAGAACGCGCGCCAGGCGCGCAGCGGTTTGCCCAGGTGGAAGGTCGAACTGAGCAGGCCGACCGTCACCAGCACCAGGCCCAGCGCCAGCATCGCGGCCAGCGCGCCCATCGATGCCGGCGCGCCCTGCGGGGCGAAGGCCGGAAGGAGCAGGCGCAGGCCGGCCAGCGCGAGGAGTCCATACCCCGCGCCTGACAGCGTGGTGAAGAAGATCACGGAGAAGGCGGGATGCATGCGCGGGCTCCGTCAGCGGCTCAGGACGCGGTCGAGCCAGCGCAGCACCGGCGGCAACGCGTCGGCGTCCAGCGCCTCTCCGGAGGTCCCCCGGCCCGGCGTTTCGTCGTGGGTCCCCGCGCGGCGCGGGCGCGGTGGCAGGTACTTGTTGGTCGGCTTGTAGCCCAGCTCCGGCATGAGGTCGACGCCGCCCCGCGCGGCGACCAGCTTCGACACCCTGGATCCGGGATCGGCCAGGTCGCCGAAGTGCCGTGCACGCGTCGGGCAGGCCTGCACGCAGGCGGGCTGGCGCTCGGCTTCGTCGAGATGCTCGTTGTAGATGCGGTCGATGCAGAGCGTGCATTTCTTCATCACGCCTTCGACCTCGCTGTATTCCCGGGCGCCGTACGGGCAGGCCCAGGAACACAGCTTGCAGCCGATGCACTTGTCCTCGTCGACCAGGACGATGCCGTCCTCGGCGCGCTTGTAGCTGGCCCCGGTCGGGCAGACGGTGACACAGGCCGGCTCTTCGCAATGCAGGCAGGAGCGTGGGAAATGCAGGGTCATCGCCGGTTGCGGTGCCAGGCCATGCGTCGTGCCGCTGCATCCGCCGCCGCCGCCAGGACGCTGCGCGTCGCCCCCGTCACTGTCCGGGCCCAGGCCCAGCGACTGGAGCGAGGCCTTGCGCGGCCGTGCCGGCGAGGGGTCCGCGGCATCGGTCGCCGCGATCTCGTAGCTGTGCACCCGGTTGAACCACACCCCGGACGGCGCCTTGCCGTAGGGCTGTTCGTCGGTCAGCGGCGCGGCGAACCCGCCCGCGTTCCATTCCTTGCAGCTCACCGCGCAGGCATGGCAACCGACGCAGGTGTCGAGGTCGATCACCAGGCCCATCTTCTTCTTCGGAGGGGGCGGCAGGCCGGTCATCGGCCGCGCCCCGGGGTGCCGCCGCGCAACAGCACCAGCCCGGCCACGAAGGCGCCCAGGGCCAGCACCAGCGCGGGTACCAGGGCCAGCAGGGCGGCGGTGAGCGAGGCGGGCGGCACGTCGCCGGTGCCGGGACCGATCAGG
>JAUIJO010000065.1 GCA_030431185.1 Gammaproteobacteria bacterium
CGTCGTAGTACTCCAGGCGCAGCGCGTAGGCACGGCCGGCCTCCAGGTCGAGCTCGACCCCGTCGGCACGCAGCCGGTCGCTGCCGCTCCAGTGGTCGAGCACGCGCTCGCCATCGACGTAGAGCCGGAAGCCGTCATCCGCCGCGGCTTCGATGCGGTACCGCCCGGACACCGGCGGCACCAGCTCGCCGCTCCAGCGGATGCTGAAGCCGTCGGCTGGAATCCCCTGGCCCGGCGCGGCCTCGCCGCGGGCAAGCAGGTTGTCGGTGGGCGAACCCCGGTCCCAGCGGAAGCCGACCTGCGCGTCGGTGCGTACCAGCGCCGGCGTTCCGGACAGGTCGGGATTGCCGAAATACTCGCCGCGCAGGCCACGTTCGCCGGAGCCGGCTCCGGGTCGCAGGTAGGCGGCTTCGATCAAGGGCGTGGCCGCCGGATCGTCGCGCCCTTCCACCAGGTCGACGCCACGCGCATACGAAACCTCGATGCCGGGCGCCGCGTCGCGGATGCCCTGCAGCACGGTCACCGGGGCGGCCGGCGTGCCGTAGTAGTTGCCGAGCAGCGCCATCGTGTCGTCGGCGGTGGGGCCGATCACCGCGATGCGCTCCAGGCTGCGCGACAGCGGCAGGATGCCGTCGTTCTTGAGCAGCACCATGGATTCGCGCGCGGCCTCCAGCGCCAGGGCGTCGTGCGCCGGGGCCTGGTTCACCGAATACGGGATGCGTGCCCAGCGCACGCGCTCGGGCGGATCGAACATGCCCAGTCGCATGCGCGCCGTGAACAGGCGTGTCACCGCATCATCGATCGCGGCCTCGCTGACGAGTCCCTGGCGAACGGCCTCCGGCAGGGTCGCGTACTCTTCGCCGCATTCGAGTTCGGTGCCGTTGCGGACCGCCAGTGCCGCCGCCTCCTCGCGGGTGGCGACGATCTCGTGGTGCTTCCAGACATCGACGATCGCCCAGCAGTCCGACACCACGTAACCCTTGAAGCCCCAGTCGCGTCGCAGTATGTCGCGCAACAGGAACGTGCTGGCGCTGGCCGACTCACCGTACACGCGGTTGTAGGCGCCCATCACGGCGTCCACCTCGCCTTCCTTGACCAGGGCCTCGAACGCGGGAAGGTAGGTGTCGTACAGGTCGCGCCGGGTCGGACGCGCATCGAAATGGTGGCGGTCGGCCTCCGGGCCGCTGTGCACGGCGAAGTGCTTGGCGGTGGCATCGAGCTTGCGGTACGTCGGGTCGTCGCCCTGCAGGCCGCGCACGAAGGCCACGCCCATGCGCGCGGTCAGGTAGGGGTCCTCGCCGTAGGTTTCCTGGCCTCGGCCCCAGCGGGGATCGCGGAAGATGTTGATGTTCGGCGACCAGAAGGTCAGGCCCTGGTAGCGGCCATGTTCGTCGTCGCGCAATGCCTGGTGGTGCTTCGCACGCGCCTCGTCGCTGATCGTCGTGGCCACCTGCCCCATCAGCGGCACGTCGAAGGTGGCCGCCAGGCCGATGGCCTGCGGGAACACGGTCGCCTGGCCCGCGCGCGCCACGCCGTGCAGGGCTTCGTTCCACCAGTCGTAGGCGGGCACGCCGAGGCGGTCGATGGCGGGCGCGGCGTTCTGCATCTGCGAAGCCTTCTCCTCCAGCGTCATCTCCGCCACCAGCGCCGCCGCGCGCGCGTGGAAATCGAGGGAGGTGTCCAGCCAGGGCCGGGGTTCGGTGGACTGTGCGGACGCCGGGGCGATGGCGAACGCCCACCACGCGATCGCGGGCAGGCACGCGGCCAGGCGGAGGCGTCCAGTGGATCTGCGGGTCACGGTCTGCATGCTGCTCTCCTCAATGATCGCGTTCGTCGCGCGCGAAGGGACCGAGCAATGCGCCCACGAACCCCCCTGCACGGTCGGTGCTCAAGACGGTGCCGTCGACGTCGCGTGCCAGCGATCGCCAGCCCTGGCCGTCGCCCGTGTCGAAATCGAAGGCGTAGGCCCCTTCGTCGCCTTCGATCCTCAACACCAGGCCCTCGTCGCCCAACGCCACGGTGCGCGTGGCGAGCGTGCGGGTGGCGTCGCCGCCGTCGCGGACCTCGAGGAACACCTCCACACTGCCCTCGCCGCGCCGGCGCGCGCCCAGGAAGTACCAGTAGGCTTCGCTCTGGAAAGCGGCCATGCCGGCCGCGACGCCCGGCGCCGGCATCGACATCCGGGTGCTCGCGTCGAAGCGCAGGTGCTGCTGGCGACGGCCCAGGAACGCGGGGTTGCGAAGGGTCTCCAGGCCTTCGGCCAGGGGATGGATCGCCAACGCGCCCGGCCGCGACGCCAGGTCGGCCCAGGCATGCCGCGGTACGCGGATGCGCAGCCATTCCGCGCCGATCGCGTCGCCGTCGAACTCGTCGCGCCAGGTGAAGTTGCCCGTGGAGGGCGCCTGCTCCGCGTCGCCCTGCATCCATGAGGGCGCGCGGGCGAGATAGGGAATGGTCTGCCCCGCCGGCAGGATCACCGGCCAGCCGTCGCGCCATTCCACGGGCAGCAGGTAGGTCTCCCGACCGGTGTTGTAGTGGCGCACCTGGTAGTTGCGGCTGGCCAGGAACACCGCCCACCAGCTGCCGTCCGGTCCCTCGACCATGTCGGCATGGCCGGCGTTGGTGATGGGCAGCGCGCGACCCGGCGGCAGGTCGCGCTGGGTGAGGATCGGATTGCCCGCGTAGGGTTCGTACGGGCCCCACACGTCGCGACTGCGGAGCACCACCTGCGAATGCTGCGGCCCGGTGCCGCCCTCGGCGTCGGACAGGTAGTACCAGCCTTCGCGCTTGTAGATGTGCGGACCTTCGATCCAGATGGGGTTCTTCTCCGGCTCCACGCCGCCGTCGATGAGCACCTTGCGTGGACCGACCGGTTGCATCGTCGCGAGGTCGAACGCCTGCATCCAGATCGCGCGATGACCGTCGTATCGCGGCGCGCCCACCGGCTCGTCGTTGTTGAGCAGGTAGACCTGGCCATCCGTGTCGAAGAACAGGGAAGGATCGATGCCGCCGACACCGGGCAGCCAGTGCGGGTCCGACCAGGGGCCCGCGGGATCGCGGGCGGTGGCGATGAAGTTGCCGCCGCTGTCGGTCGCCGTGGTGACCACGTAGAAGACACCGTCGTGGAATTCGATGGCCGGCGCGAAGATGCCACGCGACACGCCGAGGCCGTCGAAGTCGAGCTGGGTCGGCCGGTCGATGACGTTGCCGATCTGCGTCCAGTGCACCAGGTCCGTGCTTTCGAACACCGGGATGCCGGGGAAGTAGGTGAAGCTGGAGTTGACCAGGTAGTACTTGCCGTTCGCGCGGGTGATGCTGGGATCGGCATGGAAGCCCGCCAGCACCGGGTTCCGGTAGTGTCCGGGCGGCAGCGGCGCCTCGAATGCCTCATCGCGACCGCGGTACTGGAACCAGTCGAAATAGACCGGCGGGGGAGCGTCCTGGCCAGGAGCGGGGCGCGCCGACGAGGCGTCAACGGGCGTGCCCGTCCATGCCGGGGACGCTGGCGACGCCAGCAGGCAGGTGGCGAACACGCAGGCCATCCAGGCGCAGGCGGCCGTTCGCGATCGGGACCGGACATCGGGACGGGACTGCAGGTTCATCGCGGGACCTCGGCGGAGCTGACGGGGAGTTCGAAGGGACCGGCGGGCAGTCCGGAGCTGTCGTGCAGGGTGCAGACCGGGCCATCGGCCCAGCAGTAACGGACGCGTCGCGGGGCCTCTTCGAGCGATGCATCGAGCAGCACCCGGTCGCCCGCGAGGGTCGCCCGTGCGTAATGACAGGGCGCTCCCGCCGCACCGCAGAGCTCGAACCCGATCGGCGTGTCGGCGCTCTTGGCGGCGAGCCCTCCGGTGACGCCGTCGAACGCGACCGCCACCCCGCCCGGCACGCGCCAGGCCGCGCGGGCGACCGGGCCGGAGGGCGACGGCATGCGCTCGCCATACACGACATGCCGGGCGACGCGCGCCAGGCGGCGGCCCAACTCCTGTTTGTTCGGGGGGTGGATGTCGTAGGGGTCGCCGATGTCGATGGCGACGGCCAGTCCCGACGCGGTGTCGTCGGCGACCACGCGTCGTTGCGCTTCGCGGACCTCGGCCCACCCGCTTTCGCCGGGGGTCACGGGCGGCATGCCATAGCCGGCGAGTTGCACGACGAGGAACGGCAGGGCGTCGCCGAAGCGCGCCCGCCAGTCGGCGCGCAAGGCACGCAGCCGTGTCGCGTATGCGGCACCATCGCCGGTGTTGGACTCGCCCTGGTACCACAGCACCCCTCGCAGGCCGAGGCGGCCCAGCGGCGCGATCATGCCGTTGTAGAGGGTCGCCAGTCCGTTGGCCGCCTGCCAGGGCGCACTCGGTGGCGCGGCCCCGCCCGGCGCGGGGCGGTAGCGCCAGGGCGCATCGAGGATCACCCGGCTGCCATCGTCCAGGCGCAGGGCGTGCGCGGACGCCGGCCCTGCCAGTCCGCCGTCGCGATAGGTGTCGAGCACGTTGATGGCGACGGTGTTGGCGCCCGCCTTCAACAGGCCGGGCGGAAGCGGATAGCGGCGCGCGCTGCCGGGACCGTAACGGCTGCCGACCGCCACCCCGTTGACCCAGGTCATGTCCGTCTCGTCGATGGCCCCCAGCTCCAGGACCGCTGGCCGGGCGGCCTGGGCCGCGGTCAGGGTGACCTGCGTGCGATACCACAGCATGCCATCGTAGGCCGCCAGTGCCGGCACGCCCCAGCGCTCCCATGCGCCCAGTTCCGCCGGGGCGACGCGCCAGTCCGCAGCCAGCGGCGCGTCCGGGCGCCAGGGTGCATCGTCGGGCGGTACACCGTCCCGCGACCGCCACCAGCGCTCCCACGACGGGCCCCAGCGCGCGAGCGCGGCGCTCGGGTCGGTGGCGTGCAGTGCGAGCACGTCGAGGGCTTCGTCCTGGTCGCCCCCTGCCCTCAGGGCTTCGGCGCTTGTCCACGACTCGATCCTGGAACCGCCCCAGGCCGCCTGGACCAGGCCCATCGGGACGTCGACCGTCTTCTGCAGCTCACGCGCGAAGTAGAAGCAGGCCGCGGAGAACTCCCGGGCCGAGTCCGGGGAGGCGACCTCCCAGCGCGGCTCGCCCTCGAAGCCCGGGGCGGGCAGGTCGGCTGCCGCCTTGGGCACCATGAACAAGCGGATCCGCGGATGCGCCGCGGACGCGATCTCGCTGCTGGCGTCGAGCGCGCGCCAGAGCGGAAGCTCCATGTTGGACTGGCCCGAACACAGCCAGACGTCACCTACCTGGACGTCGTGCAGCACCTGCCGGCTCGCGCCTGCCTCGACCGCCAGTTCGTACGGCCCGCCCGCCGCCTGCGGGGGCAGCGTCGCTTCCCAGCGGCCGTCGCCGTCGGCACGCACCCGGGTCGTCCGGCCGGCGAGCGAGACCGCCACCTGCTCGCCCTGCGGCGCTTGGCCCCACAGCCGGATCGGCCTGTCCCGCTGCAGGACGGCATGGTCCTGGAACACCGGATGCACGAGGCGTGCCTCGCCGGCATGGACGTTGGCGATGGACGCCCCGAGCGCGAGCGCGACAAACGCAATGCGGGCCATGGCCCTCACGGACCTCATCGTTCTCATCGGCCGTCTCCCGGGGCATACGGAAACCGCAGGCCCTCGTAGTACGCCAAGGGGTGCGGCGGCGCGGCTTCGCCGGCGGGCAGGGGCAGGCCGGACATCGACTGGAAGTAGGCCACGCTGGCATCGCGCCACCACTGGGCTTCGTCGTGCTGGATGCGCAGGAACGCGGCGACCTGGCGATGCCGCGGGGCGTCGATCCTGTCTTCAAGCGCATCCCAGCTGCGCTGCATCCGCTCGACGTAGCGCACGCCCCGTCCGTAACGCTGCACCAGTGCGTTCCACAAGGTGTCGCCGGAGCGCATGCGGTGGTCCCAGGGCACGTGGTGGAACCACAGCAACAGGTCCTCCGGCACGCGCGAAAGGTCCCCGAACTCCCTCGCCACCGCGGGTGCGTACTGGCCCACGGCATTGCTGCCGCTCGCCGTGCGATCGAAGCCGATGCCATCGCGGTCGGCGCGGTGGTAGTAAATCGAGGTCCAGTCCGCGCGCGGTCCGCCGTCGACCCAGGGGCCCGGGCCGTAGTGGTGCCCGCGCGCCATGAGGTGATGCAGGCCGAGCGGCGTCATGTAGTCCACGGCCGCCTGGCGCGAGCCCATCATCATCGCCACGATGGGCCCCACCACCGCCGGATCGGGCGAGAACGTCATCGCGACCCAGTCGCGCGCGATGTCGGCGGCGGACTGGTCGGGATTCCATGCGAGGCGGCCGAACGCGTACCAGTTCGCCTGGTCGAAATGCGATCCGCTCCACGTGCGGCCGGCCCCCACGTTGGCCACGCCGGCGATGCCGGTCAGCGCATGGCCATGCAGGGTGCCGTCCACGACCCGGGCCACCGTCGAACCGGGGCCGCGCGCGCGCGTGTCGGCACGCAGCACTTCTTCGTACAGCGGCCCCAGGTACACGAGGTGGGTCGCGAAACCCAGGTACTCCTTGGTGATCTGGAACTCCATCATCAACGGCGTGCGCGGCATGGCGCCGAACAGGGGATGGAAGGGTTCCCGCGGCTGGAAGTCGATGGGCCCGTTCTTCACCTGCAGCAGCACGTTGGGCCGGAAGGCGCCGTCCAGGCCGACGAACTCGCGATAGGCCTGGGTCGCGCGGTCCCCCGGAGCTTCGTGCGAGTAGACGAAGGCGCGCCACATGACGATGCCGCCGTGAGGGGCAAGCGCGTCGGCCAGCATGTTCGCGCCATCGGCATGCGAGCGCCCGTAGTCCTGCGGGCCCGGTTGGCCCTCGGAATTGGCCTTGACCAGGAAGCCGCCGAAATCCGGGACCCGCCGGTATATCGCGTCCGCCTTGTCGCGCCACCATTGCCGCACCGCCGGCTCGAGCGGATCGGCCGTCGCCAGCCCGCCGAGCTCCATCGGTGCGCTGAAGCGTGCGCTCAGGTAGACCCGGATCCCGTACGGCCGGAACACGTCCGCCAGTGCCGCTGTCTTCTCCAGGTACATCGGCGACAGGCTCAGGGCGTCCGCGTTGACGTTGTTGAGCACGCTGCCATTGATGCCCAGCGAGGCATTGGCGCGCGCATAGTCGGTGTAGCGCGGGTCCTTCCAGTCGGGCAGCGTGTGCCAGTCCCACAGCGAAGCGCCGGCATAGCCGCGCTCCACGTACCCGTCCAGGTTGTCCCAGTGGTCCAGGACGCGATGCTGCACGCGCGGCGACTCGCGGACATCGAGGCCGTCGAGGGACGCGCCCGTCTGCACCAGGCGCAACAGGTGGAAGACGCCGTAGAGCACGCCGATGTCGCTGCGCGCCGCGACCACGGTGAGCACGCGTCCGCCGACGTGCCGGCGCTGCAGCAGGTAGCCTTCACCGCCGAGCGATGCCAGCGCTCCCTCCATCTCCGCCACCACGGGGTTCGAGTCGGGCGTTCCCAGCACGAGGGCATCCCCGTCGAACGCGTTCGAATGCAGGCGCGGCGCGACACCGAGCATGCCCGACAGCCCCCGTTGCAGCTCCTCGCGCGCGGCGCGCTGCGTCGCGGTGGCGTCGGGCGCGACCACGTCGCCGAGCTGCCCGCGGTAGGACGTCGCCACCGATGCCTCCAGCGGCGCATGGCGCAGCCAGAGCGCATACCCGTCCTCCGCGTGCGCCACGCCGGCAACGGCGAGCAGCGCGAGCAGGACCCTCCCTGCCCATCGCCGGGACAGGCGTCGCTCGCCCCGACGTAAAGTTAGCGGTAACATCCGGCGCATGGGCGGCCGGGGTAGCGCCACGTGTTCCATCATCCCCCCCGGGACCCACATGGCGGCAGCCTGTCGTGCAGCGGCGCCGTCGTGATTGAAGAAGGAAACAGGCGTTGGACAAACCCAAGAAGTCGATCCGCCGCAAGAGCAGCGGAGTCACGATCGATGAAGTGGCCGCCCGCGCGGGCGTGTCGCCGATGACGGTCTCGCGCGTGATCAACAACCAGGGCAAGGTCCGCGACGCCACGCGCGAACGCGTCATGCGCGCCGTGCGCGAGCTGGACTACACGCCCAACCTCGCCGCCAGTTCGCTCGCCGCCGCGCAGCACACGCGGATCGCGCTGATCTACACCAATCCCAGTGGCGCCTACCTGCGCGAACTGCTGGTCGGGCTGTTGCGCGCCGCGTCCCGCACCGCCGTCCAACTGGTGGTCGACTACTGGGACGAGCTCGATGCCGAGTCGGAACGCAAGGCCGCCCACGCCCTGGCCAAGCGGGTGGACGCCGTCGTCCTGCCGCCGCCGCTGTGCGAATCGCGGGCCGCCGTGACCGAACTGGTGAAAGCCGGCATCCCGGTCGCGGCGATCGCGTCCGGCCGTTTCAGCGACGAGATCTCCTGCATCAGGATCGACGACTTCCTGGCCGGCAAGCAGATGGCCGAGTACCTGATCGGCCAGGGGCATGCGCGCATCGGCTTCATCCGCGGCCGCCGCGACCTGAGCGCCAGCGCGCGGCGCTTCGATGGCTTCGTCACGGCCCTGCACGAAGCCGGCCTCGAGGTCGACGACGACCTCGTGCAGCTCGGGGACTACACCTATCGCTCCGGTCTCGATGCCGCCGAGAAGCTGCTCGAGCAGCGTTCGCCCCCGACCGCGATCTTCGCCAGCAACGACGACATGGGCGCGGCCGCCATCTCGGTGGCCCACCGGCGCGGCCTGGACGTGCCCCGCGACCTGTCGGTGGTCGGCTTCGACGACACCTCGGCCGCGACCACCGTATGGCCGGAGATGACCACCATCCACCAGCCGATCGCGTCGATGGCCGACACCGCCATCGACATCCTGCTGCGCAGCATCCGGCGCAAGGGCGACAGCACCCGCGTGCTCATGGACCACATCGTCCCGCACACCCTGGTCACGCGCGATTCGGTGGCGAAGCCGCCCCGGCGTCGCTGAGGCGCCCCCGCCCATCCCCGCGCGCCCACGGGACGGGAGCATGAGCCCCGGGTTCCCGTCGTCGCGCTGGGTGTCGAATGGCATGCGGCGCTCCCGGTCAGGCCGTGGGCTCAGCGAAGCAGGTACTGGTTGAGCAGGTTCTCGTAGCGCTCCTGCTTGCCACTGGTCTGCCGCGGCTCGCCGTTCCGGGCGGCCAACCTGGCCAGCCCCGCCAGATCGAGGCGCCCGCCTTCGAAGTCCTTGCCGTCGCCGTCGTCGAAACTGGCGTAGCGCGCCTCGCGCCACTGCTCCCAGGGGGATTCGGTCAGCAGCGCATGCGCGACCTCGAGGCCACGCGCGAATGCGTCCATGCCGCCGATGTGGGCGATGAACAGGTCTTCCATGTCGGTCGATTCGCGGCGCAGCTTGGCGTCGAAGTTCAGGCCGCCCTCCAGGCCGCCCTGGCGCAGCACGACCAGCATCGCGCCGACGGTGTCGTAGAGGTCGGTCGGGAACTGGTCGGTGTCCCAGCCGTTCTGTGCGTTGCCGCGGTTGGCGTCGATGCTGCCCAGCAGGCCGTGGTCAGATGCGACCTGCAGGTCGTGCTCGAAGGTATGCCCCGACAGGGTGGCGTGGTTGGCTTCGATATTGAGCTTGAAGTCCCGCTCCAGCCCGTGCGCCTTCAGGAAGCCGGCGACGGTCGCGCTGTCGAAGTCGTACTGGTGCTTCATCGGCTCCATCGGCTTGGGTTCGATCAGGAAGTTGCCCTTCAGTCCGATCTCGCGACCGTAGTCGCGCGCCATCGTCAGGAACCGGGCGAAGTGCGCCAGTTCGCGCTTCATGTCGGTGTTGTGCAGGCAGGCATAACCCTCTCGGCCGCCCCAGAACACGTAGTGCTCGCCGCCCAGTTCGACGGTGGCGTCCAGCGCGGCCTTGACCTGCACGGCGGCCCGGGCGACGACCGCGAAGTCGGGATTGGTCGCCGCGCCGTTCATGTAGCGCGGATGCGAGAACAGGTTGGCGGTGCCCCACAGCAGCTTCACGCCCGTGGCCTCCTGGCGCGCCTTGGCCAGGCCGGTCATGTGCCTGAGGTTCTTCTCGTACTCGCCGATGTCGTCGGCATCCGGGGCCAGGTCGACATCGTGGAAGCACCAGTAGGGCACGCCGAGCTTGCTGAAGAACTCGAACGCCGCGTCGACCTTGGCCTCGGCGGTGGCCATCGGCGAGCCTGCCTCCCAGGGGAAGTGGCGCGTGCCAGGGCCGAAGGGATCGTGGCCGGCGTTGCAGAAGGTGTGCCAGTAGCAGACCGCGAAACGCAGGTGCTCCTGCATGGTCTTGCCGCCAATCTTCCTGTCGGCGTCGTAGACCTTGAACGCGAGGGGATTGTCGGAGCCGCGGCCTTCGAAGGCGATGCGGCCGATGCCGGTGAAGTATTCCTTTGCGCCGATGAAGGGTTGCGTGCTCATGGGACGGTATTCCTGTGGTTGTGCGATGCGTCGTGGGGGAGTCAGCCGCGTTGCAGCGGCGTGATGGCATCCAGGTGGATGAGGAAGCGCTGGTACGCGTCGGCGTAGGCCGCCGCGCGCCCGGGGTCGGGCCGGGTGGACATTTCCGGATCGATGGCGACGTGCGCGCGCGTGATGTCGGCGATGCCCGCGCCGTCGCCGGCCGCGCGAGACACGGCCCACAGCGCCTGCAGGGCGGCGCCGAAGGCTGCGCCTTCGCCCTGGCGCGGCACGTCGACCGGCAAGCCGAAGACGTCGGCCACCATTTGTCGCCAGGCGGCGCTCCTGCTCCCTCCGCCGGTCAACACGATCCGGTCGAAGCGCATGCCGGCGATGGCGAAGGCGTCGAACCCGTATTTGAGGCTGTAGGTCGCCCCCTCCATCGCGGCGCGATAGAAGTGGCCCGGGGTCATGTTGTGGCCGTCCAGTCCCGCCAGCACGCCCTTGCCCAGGGGCAGGTCGGGCGTGCGTTCGCCATTGAGGAAGGGCAGCATCACCAGGCCGTCCGCGCCGGGCGGGGTCGCCTCGACCAGGGCATCGCCTTCGCGCGTGTCGAAGCCGAACAGGCGGGCGACCTGCGCCGTCGCGACGGTGCAGTTCATGGTGCAGATCAGCGGCAGCCAGCCGCCGGTGGACGAACAGAACGCCGCCCATCGGCCCTGCGGGTCGACGACGGGAGTATCGGAATGGGCGAACAGCGTGCCGGAGGTCCCCAGGCTCATCGCCATGCGGCCTTCTTCCACGCAGCCGGTGCCGATCGCCGCCATCATGTTGTCGCCGCCGCCCACCGCGACCTTGACGGTCGCGGGCAGTCCCAGGTCCGCGGCGATGCCGGGTGCGATGTCGAAGATCGCGTCCGGCGCGGCGATCGGCGGCAGGCATTCGCCCAGGTCGCGGTCGGGATCGGTGGCACGCAGCATGTCCTTCGACCAGCTGCGGCTGCGCACGTCCAGCCAGCCCGTGCCCGACGCGTCGCCGTACTCGCAGAAGCGCTCGCCGGTCAGCACGAAGTTCAGGTAGTCGTGCGGCAGCAGGATGGTGGCCAGGCGCGCGTAGGCGCCGGGGCGATGGGTCTTCGTCCAAGGCAGCTTCGAGGCGGTGTAACCGGCCAGGATGGGATTGCCGGCCAGCGCGATGCAGCGCGCCGCGCCGCCGACGCCTTCCATGATCCGCCGGCATTCACCGGTGGTGCTGGTATCGCACCACAGCTTGGCGGGTGCGAGCACCTCGCCCTGTGCGTCCACCGGCACGAAGCCGTGCTGCTGGCCGGACACCGCCAGCGCGACGACCTGATCCCGCAGCGCGGGGTCGATGCGATCGAAACACGCCCGCATCGCCCGCACCCAGTCGGCGGGATCCTGCTCGCGGCTGCCGTCTTCGCCACTGGTGAGGTCGAGCGGCTCGCTGGCCGTCGCCACGAGGGCACGGGCAGCGGGGTCGTAGACCACCACCTTCAGGCTCTGCGTGCCCGCATCGATCCCCGCGGCAAAAGCCATCCAACCCACCTCCCAGACAAAAAGTTAGCGCTACCATTCCGCTCACCAGAAAAAGGGGAATCGCTCGATTGCCCCTCCCACGGCATGCCGGTACGGCCCGGCTCGCCTTGGGGACACTCTACCCAGCGGCGCCCGAAAAAGCGTGCTGCACCGCGGAAATCCATTTGGGACAATCACTTGGAGCAGCCCCCGCTGTCCCCGCCAGGCGGGCAGCCGACCTCAAGCCGCCACATCGATGAAGCTGTTGATCGACAGGCGGCCGGTGGCGGGATCGGACGGCAGCAGGCGATCGTTGCCGATCCGGCCCGAGTGCAACGAGTTCCGCCGGTACACGATGAGCCGGTTGAACACGCCTTCCACGCCCTCGATCCGCTCGAAGAACGGCGTGTCCCCGTCGATGTAGCCCTGGACCCGCCCTGCGTCGCGGCGGCGCTCCTCCTCCATGCACGCGAAGTAGGCCGCATGGCGCCCCTCGTCGACATACTCGAACCCCGTGGCCCGGTGCCGGTAGAAGTCCGTGCCGCCCCAATCCCCTCGAAACAGGTAGTGGACGGTGGCAAGGCCGTTCCGGTGCACGGAATCGATGTGCGGGATGCGCTGCAGGTAGTGCAGGCTCGACGGAGGCTGCGTGACCAGCGAGAAGTGGCACATCGGGAAGACGAACCGCCCCGGCGCCAGGTCGAAGGTCTCGGCCAGCAACGGATTGAGCACCGACTCCAGGAACTGGCCGTAGGACGGCGGCGCGGCGGCGCGGAGACCCGGGAACATCGAGGCCATCCTCGTGTACTGGCGGGTGCAGGCCTTGCCCACCATGCGTTCGGGGTCGGCGAGCAGCTGGTCGATGACCAGCAGCGGCGCCCGCTCGCGACCGATCAGCCTGCGGCTGGCGCGTAACCCGGGATGCGTGTCCAGCAGCATCGACCCGCCTCCTTCCCCGTCGCGTCAGCGGGGCACGGGCCGAGCGCCCCAGACGTCCGCGCTCGCCCTGCAGTAGCCATCGATGAACGCCTGCTGCGAGGGCATCGTCGCCACGGCCTGGTCGATGGGACGGCGGATCGAGGCCAGCAGCGACCGCAGACCGTCGTCTCCCAGCGCCCGCGCCAAGGGATGCGCCGGGCCGGGCTGGATCCCCTGCCCCAGCAGCACATGGGTCCAGGAGTCGACCCGGAAGAGCTCGTCGGGATCCTGCCAGGCATGGGCGCGCTCGCGCCAGGCGCGCAAACGGATCTCCAGCGAATCGGGAAGCGCCATCTCGCGGCACGCCTTCCACATCGGCTCCTCGCGCTGCGTGGCGTGGTAATGGAGGATGATGAAGTCGCGCACGTGCTCCATCTCCGCGCGACTGACATCGTTGTACAGGTCCACCAGGGACGAGGCCATGCCATCGAA
>JAUIJO010000314.1 GCA_030431185.1 Gammaproteobacteria bacterium
GCTGCCGCCCATAACAAGAAATGGAGGCGCAATGAAGGTACAGATCAACACCGACAGCCACGTCCAGCACGACGAATCCCTGACGCGGCATGTCGAGTCGGCCCTGGCCAGTTCGCTGGACCGCTTCGACGGCCAGATCACCCGGATCGAAGTCCATGTCCGCGACAACAACGCCACCAAGAGCGGGGGCAACGACAAGCACTGCCTGATGGAAGCGCGCCTGGAAGGGCGTCCCCCCATGACCGCCTCCGAAGACGCCGATACCGTCAAGGGCGCCGTATCGGGCGCCGCCCGCAAACTCCAGCGCGTGCTCGACCACGCCCTGGGCAAGTTGACCCACTGAGCCTCCGCCCGGGCGCCCTTCCGCCCATGCATGCCCCGCGGCCCTGCATGGGCGGTTCAGCCCGCGAGGCCACGCCTGCCCCCGCTCCATTGGCGCGCGCCCGGCCCCGCGGCGCCGAGGGCGTCCTGCGGATTGGCCAGCCTGCATCGCTCGAGCGAAAGGCAGCCGCAACCGATGCAGTCCCCCAGCGTGTCGCGCAGCTGCTGCAGGCGTGCGATGCGCGCGTCCAGCTCTCCCTTCCAGCGCGTCGACAGCCTCAACCAGTCAGCCCGGGTCGGCGTGCGATGCTCGGGCAATGTCTCCAGCGCCTTGCGGATGTCGGCCAACGGGATCCCGACGCGCTGGGCGACCCGGACCACCGCCACCCGCCTCAAGGTGTCGCGTCCGTAGCGGCGCTGGTTGCCCGCGGTGCGGCGGCTGTGGATCAGGCCCTTGGCCTCGTAGAAGTGCAGGGCCGACACGGCAACCCCACTGCGCTCCGCCAACTGCCCCACGCTGAGTTCTGACATGCCACTGGACCTCGACATTGCTCGGGGTCGCATCGTCCCGCGGGCCGATGGCCAGGGCAAGCGCACCCCGCATGGCGACGCTCAGTTCTCATCGACCAGGCGCTGGTAAAGCGCCACCACGCCCGCCATCAGGCCATCCGCGCTCCATGCATGCGCATCGGCCGGCCCTGCCGCGGACAGCTCCGCCAGACGCCGCGGTGACCGGAGCAGGTCGGCGATGGCGGTGGCGAACGCGCCGACATCCTCCGGGCAGACCACGGCACTGCGCGTGCCCTCGAGCACCGTTGCCGTACCCATCACCGCCGTCGACACCACCGGCACGCCCAGCGCCATCGCTTCGGTCAGTACCAGGCCCTGGGTTTCGGTGGGCGACGCGAACACGAACAGGTCGCCGGCCCGATAGGCGTCGAGCAGGGTCGTCTGGCGGTCGAGGTTGCCGTGGAAGCGCACGTGCTCCTGCAGCCCGAGCGTGGCGCTCACCTGCCTGAGGCGCGTCGCGTCGGGCCCCTCCCCGGCGACGATGAAGCGAAGCTCCGGAAAGGTGCCGACCAGCTGTTTGACGACCCTCAACAGGAAGCCGATGTTCTTCTCCACCGCAAGCCGGCTCACCGTGACCAGCACGGGCTGGTCGGCGCGTATCCCGTGGCGCTGGCGGAAGGCCGCCCCGTCCCCTCCCTTGAATTCATCGAGGTCGATCCCGGTGGGGATCACCGTGGAGGGCGTCTGGATGCCATAGCGCACGAGCACCTCGCGCATCTGCTCGCTGGGGACGATCAGGTGATCGACGCCATGGCACAGATGGCGGGAAATCCGCCGCGCGATCGCGCGCAGCAGGCCGCCCGGCAGCCAGGGCAAGTAATGCGCGACGTATTCCTCGAAGTAGGTGTGGTAGGTCTCGACGGTGGGCAGGCGCGCCATTTCCGCGAGGCGGACCCCGAGGCGATGGGCCTGGAAGGGCGTGTGGACATGGACCACGTCCCATCGCCGGGCGGCGAGCCGCGGCAACACCGCGTCGATCGCGGCGCCGCGGATGAGCCGGTCCTCGGGGTCGAAGAAGATCGTCCTGGCCGGGAGGCGGATGATCTCCAGGCCGTCGAGCGCGCCCTCGCTGGCGTTGCCCTCGACCATTCCGTAATCCGGTGCGACCAGCGTGACGGCATGCCCCATCCGCAACAGGCTGCGGGCGAAGGTGCGGATCGAGGTGGATACCCCGTTCACGCGCGGGAAATAGACGTCCGACAGCATCAGGATGTTCATCCCGGAAGGCTATTTCGGCGCGATTACAGGGGTGTTGCACGCCGGCGGCGACGCTGCCCACGCCGGGCCGTAGGTCCGGCATCGCCGTCATGCCACCGTCATGCCGCCATCATCGGCTCAGTCGTGCAGATGCCGGGGCACGGCCAGCAACGCGAGCAACGTCAGCACGGCCGCGACCGAGAGGTAGTAGCCCACGTAGGCGAGTCCATGCGTGTCCGCCAGCCAGGTGGCGATGGACGGCGCCAGCGACGCCCCGAAGATCCCGGACAGGTTGAAGGCGAGCGACGCCCCGCTGTAGCGCACCTGCGGTGGGAAGAGCTCGGCCAGCAACGTGCCCAGCGGGCCGTAGGTCAGG
>JAUIJO010000315.1 GCA_030431185.1 Gammaproteobacteria bacterium
GCCCGAGCCCGTGGCCGAGCCGGCCGAGGAGGCGACCGTGCCGCCGCCGCAGCCCATGCCCGAGCCGGTGCCCGAGGACGCGCCCAATCCACCGCAGGCCGCGCCGCAGGACTTCATCCCCGAGCCGGACGACGTCAACCAGGACGCGGTGACGGACCTGCCCACGCCGACGCCGGCCGACGAGCAGGAGCGCCAGGAGGCCAAGCGCCGCCAGGACCAGGTGGACCTGACCGAGCAGAAACGCCAGGAGGAGGCCGAGCGCCGCCGTCGCCTGGCCGAGCAGCAGGCCCAGGCCGAACGCGAGGCGAAGCTCGCCGAGATCCGCCGCCAGCGCGAGGCCGCCGCACGCGAGGCGAAGCTGGCCGAGCAGAAGCTGCAGCAGATCGCCGATGCCCAGGCCCGCACCGCGTCCAACAGCGCCGCGAGCGCGCCGGCGGGGCAGGGCGGTACCGACACCGGGCTGCTGGCCCAGTACCAGGCGGCCCTTACCCAGGCGATCCTGTCGAAGTGGACCCGCCCCGAGACCGTGCCGCTGGGCGCGCGCTGCCGGCTGGTCATCCGCCAGCTGCCCGGCGGCAACGTGATGAGCGCCGAAGTATCCTCGCCCTGTGCGTACGACGAGCAGGGCCGGCGCTCCATCGAGGCCGCGGTGCTGAAGGCGCAGCCGCTGCCCTATGCCGGTTTCGAGAGCGTGTTCGCGCGCGAACTCACCCTCAATTTCGAGGCGCGCGACCACTGACGCCTGCTTGGCACCTGTTCATCTTTGAGACCTCCTTAACACGCAAGCTGTTAACAATTCACAGGTCCCCACTGGAAATGCCCATGAAACGATCCCTGCGCTGGTTCGCCGCGTTGCTCACGTTGCTGCTGCCCTTCGCCGCCACGGCCCAGCAGGGCCTGGAGCTGGACATCGTCGGCGGCAATGCCGCGGCGCTGCCGATCGCGGTGGTGCCGATGCCCTACCAGGGCAGTGCGGCCGCGCCGGAGACCGACGTCTCGGCGGTGGTGTCCGCCGACCTCAACCGTTCGGGCCAGTTCCGCAGCCTGCCCGACGCCAACATCGTCGAGCGGCCGAGCCGCGGCGGCGAGGTCAACTATCCGACCTGGCGTGCGCTCAACCAGGACTACCTGGTGGTCGGCCGCGTGGTCGATGCGGCCGGCGGCAGCTACCGGGTCGAGTACGAACTGTTCGACGTCGCCACCCAGGAGCGCCTGCTGGGCTTCGCCCTGACCGCGCGCGCCGGGGCCATGCGCGACGTCGCCCACCAGATCGCCGATGCCATCTACGAGAAGGTCCTGGGCGTCCGGGGCGCGTTCTTCACCCGCATCGCCTACGTCACCGCGACCGGCACGGGGCGGGACACGCAGTACGCGCTGATGGTCGCCGACTCGGACGGCTTCAACCCGCAGACGGTGGTCCGCTCCTCCGAGCCCCTGCTGTCGCTGTCGTGGAGCCCGGACGGCAATCGCCTGGCCTACGTGAGCTTCGAGGGTGGCAACTCGTCCATCTACATCCAGAACATCGGCAGCGGCAGCCGCGAGATGATCGCCAAGTTCCGTGGCATCAATGGCGCCCCGGCGTTCTCGCCCGACGGCAGCCGCCTGGCCCTGACGCTGTCGAAGTCCGGCAATCCGGAGATATACGTGATGGACCTGGGCAGCCGCGCGCTGACCCAGCTGACCAACCATTTCGGCATCGACACCGAACCGACCTGGTCCGCCGACGGCCGCACGATCTACTTCACCTCCGACCGCGGCGGCCGGCCCCAGATCTACCAGGTGCCGTCCAGCGGCGGCGGCGCCACCCGGGTGACCTTCCAGGGGAACTACAACGCCAGCCCGGACGTGTCCTTCGACGGCAAGAAGCTGGTCACCGCCCAGGGCAGCGGCAACACCTACCGGATCGCCCTGAGCGACAGCAGCCTGGGCTCCCCCCGCTGGACCACGCTTTCGCCGGGATCGCTCGATGAGTCGCCCAGTTTTGCACCAAACGCGAGCATGATCCTTTATGCTGCGCGCGAAGGCCGAAAGGGGGTCCTGTACGCCGTGTCAGCCGATGCCCGGGTGCGACAGCGCCTGGTGCTGGCCGATGGCGACGTGCGGGAGCCGGCCTGGGGACCCTATCGAGACAAACGTTGAAGCCTGACGGCTTATACCCGACGTGCACGGGGTCTGATGCATGAATAGAAGGAACATTCGCCCGGTAAGTCAACTGCCTGGTTTCCAAGACACGACGTAACACCGTTCAAGAACGCAGTACCCATCGCGATCCATCAGTCCCATGCAAAGACGAGGAATACCCATGAACAGCATCACCCCGGCCATCATCGGCAAGACCGTCCTCGCCGCCGTCCTCTGCACGGCGGCGGTGGCCTGCTCCAAGAAGGTCAAGGAAGAGCCGCCGGCGCAGGAGCCGACCACCCCGGCCACCACGCAGACCCCGAGCACCCCGGGCG
>JAUIJO010000066.1 GCA_030431185.1 Gammaproteobacteria bacterium
CATGGTCGGGGTGATGAGCGCCATGCGCGCCTCGACCTGTTCGGCGCTGAGCTTGCCCTTCTTCGCGCTGTTCTCGTAGTTGCGGCGGATGGTGGCGAGGCCGCGATCCAGCGCCTCCTGCTTGAGTTCGAGCAGGGTCACGGGGATGCCCGCGTTGAGGAAGTTCATGGTGATGCCGCCGCCCATGGTGCCCGCGCCGATCACGCCGACCGACTTCACCTCGCGGATGCTGGCGTCCTCGAGGCCCGCGACCTTGCCGGCCGCGCGTTCGCTGAAGAATGCGTGCCGCAAGGCCTTGGATTCGTCCGTGCCCAGCAGCAGGGCGAAAGCGTCCCGCTCGACCCGGAGCCCCGCCTCGAAGTCCTTGCCCAGCGCGGCCTCGATGGCATCCAGGCACTTGAGCGGCGCCGGGTAGTTCGTGGAGGCGGCCGCGACGCCGGTGCGGGCGAAGCCCATGAAACCCTCGGGATTGGGATGGTCGATGGTCCAGTCGCGCACCTTCTGCAAGGGCTCGCCGGCGGCGGCGACCGTGCGGCAGAGCTCGACGGCGGCATCGACGACGCCCTCCTCCAGCACCTTGTCGAACAGGCGCGTCGACGCCAGTTTCGCCGCCGGCACGAGGGTGCCGGAGACGATCATGTTGACCGCCGGCTCCAGGCCCACCGCGCGCGGGAAGCGCTGCGTGCCGCCTGCTCCGGGCAGCAGCCCCAGCTTCACTTCCGGCAGGCCGATCTGCGCGTTGGCCGCGGCGACGCGATGGTGCATGCCCAGCGCGAGTTCGAGGCCGCCGCCCAGCGCCATGCCCTCGATGGCGGCGACGACAGGCTTCGCGCTGCCTTCGAACGCCTCGATCACGGTCGGCAGGGTGGGCTCCTGGCTCGCCTCGGGCTTGTTGAACTCACGGATGTCGGCGCCACCGGAGAACGCACGTGCGCCGCCGGTCACCACGACGCCCTTCACCGCGTCGTCGTCGATGGCGCGTGCGAGCGATTCGACGAGGCCGCGGCGGGTGGCGATGCCGAGCCCGTTCACCGGGGGGTTGTGCAGGGTGAGGATGGCGATGCCGTCGCGGAGGTCGTAGTTCACGGACATGTTCGGGAAGTCCTGTTTGCGTGAGGGTGGAATGCCATGTGGGGATCAGGCGGGGCGGGCCTGGCCGGCGAAGCGCCAACCCAGCTCCGCCAGCGGCGTCACCTGCTGCCCGTAGGCGGTCGCCTGCGGACTGCTGGCGACCCCGTCGGCGGCGCGCTTGGCGATGCCCTGCATGATCGCGGCCAGCCGGAACATGTTGTAGGCCAGGCAGTAGTTCCAGTCGCCGGTGACGGTCCTGCCGGTGCGCGACTCGTAGCGGGCCAAGTAGTCGGCCTCGCCGGGGATGCCGAGCGCCGCCAGGTCCAGCCCGCCGATGCCGCGAAAGGGTTGCGGCGGCAGATGCCAGGTCATCAGGTGGTAGGCGAAGTCGGCGAACGGATGCCCGAGCGTCGACAGCTCCCAGTCGATCACCGCGAGGATGCGCGGCTCGGTCGGGTGGAAGATGACGTTGTCCAGGCGGTAGTCGCCATGCACCAGCGACACGATCGATCCGGCGTCGGCCGGCACGTGGGCGGGCAGCCACTCGATGAGCTGCTCCATGGCATCGATGCGTCCGGTCTCGGTGGCGCGGTACTGGCGCGTCCAGCGCGCCATCTGGCGCTCGAAGTAGTTGCCGGGCTTGCCGTAGCCGGAAAGTCCGACGGCCTCGACGTCGACCGTGTGCAGCGCCGAGATGACGCGATTCAACTCGTCGTAGATGGGGCGCCGCTCTTCGATCGGAAGCCCGGACAGGGACTGGTCCCAGAAAATGCGGCCATCGACGAAGTCCATGATGTAGAACGCACGCCCGATGATCGATTCGTCCTCGCACAGGCAGTGCATGCGGGCGACCGGCACCGCCGAATCGCGCAGCGCCGCCTGCACGCGGAATTCGCGTTCGATGGCGTGCGCGGAGGGCAGCAACTGCGCCGCCGGCGCCGGCTTGGAGCGCATGACATGGCGGGTCCCGCCCGCTTCGAGCAGGTAGCTGGGATTGGACTGGCCACCCTTGAAGCGCTTCGCCGTCAGCGGACCCGAGACGCCCTCCACCCGTTCGGCCAGGTAATCGGACAGGCGAGCCAGCTGGGCATCGTCGAGGTCCAGCGACACCGTCGCGCCCTTGCCGTCCGCGCTCATGCCGCCACCAGTTGCAGGCAGCCGTCCTGCAGGCGCGGCACGACGTCGAGGCAATCCAGGCGCGCGGCGCAATCGACCTCGGGCTGGTGGTCGTACTGCCGCATCAGGCGACCGACCCGCGAGGCGGCCAGCGCCGTGTCGGCCGGGCATCCGCGATACAGCAGCAGCGCGGCGATCGCGGCATCGCTGAGCGCATACCCGCCGATCGCTTCGAAGTGCGAGGCGATGTGTCCCGCGCCGTAGAAGTCCTCGAGGTTGAAGCGGTCGACCGAGCCCGCGCAGAGCACCAGCACCGATGCGTCCGGGTGGTGGGCCGCCACGTGCGCCACCAGCGCCCGCCCGTTGAGCAGGGCGCCGACATAGACGTGGGCCGCGGCCGCCACCTCGCCCAGGGCGACGGTCCCGTTGGTGGTCGCGTACACGAGGGTCGCGCCGTCGAGTCCGGTCGTCGCCAGCGCCAGCGGCGTGGCCGGCCCGAAGCCCGGCAGCGCGCGCGCCAGGTACTCACCCGCCAGCAAGGGCGACTCCAGCGACCCGGCGATGCGGCGGGCATCGCCCTCGTCGCGCGCCGGCCAGATGGCGCGGATGCCCTCGCCAAAGGCATGGACGATCGTGGACGTGGCGAACAGCACGTCCAGGACGATCACCACCTTGCCGCCGAGGCGGGCCGGGTCGAGCTCTTGCCGCTTGAGAAGCACGTGCAGTTTGCGCATCCATCCCCACCGAGAATTTTGTTCCGTATAATGGAACTTATGTTCCAATATTGATCCATCCTAGCGAGTCGAAAAGCCCCGGGCAAGCCTCTTAAGCGCTCTTGCCAAGTATCCATGCAGACACTAGGATCCAGTTATCGGCAACCTTGATAGTTCCATTAAACGGAACTTGCGTTGCGTAAATGACAGGGCTCGCATGGACTTCTCCCATTCCCCGGACGTCGAGGCGCTCCGGGTCCGCCTGCTCCGCTTCTTCGACGAAGCGATCCATCCCAACGAGGCGCGTTACCACGAGGAGATCCGTCGCCACCGGGACAGCGGCAATGTGTGGCAGCCGCTGCCCCTGATCGAGGAACTCAAGCCGCGCGCCCGCGCGCTCGGCCTGTGGAACCTGTTCCTGCCGCGCTCGCCGCGGGCACCGGAAGGGCTGGACAACCTCGGGTACGCGCCGCTGTGCGAGATCATGGGCCGCGTGACCTGGGCACCCGAGGTGTTCAACTGCTCGGCCCCCGACACCGGCAACATGGAAACGCTGGAGCGCTACGGCACCGAAGAACAGAAGGACCAGTGGCTGGAGCCGCTGCTGGCCGGCGACATCCGCTCGGCCTTCCTGATGACGGAGCCGGAGGTCGCCTCCTCCGACGCCACCAACATCCGCTGCTCGATCCGGCGCGAGGGCGACGAGTACGTGATCAACGGTCGCAAATGGTGGTCGTCGGGCGCGGGCGATCCGCGCTGCGCGGTCTACATCGTGATGGGCAAGACCGATCCCTCGGCTGCGAAGCACCAGCAGCAGTCGATGATCCTGGTGCCCGCCAACACCCCCGGCATCCGCATCATCCGCCCGCTTCCGGTGTTCGGCTACGACGACGCCCCGCACGGCCACATGGAGATCGAGCTGGACGAGGTCCGCGTGCCGGCCTCGAACATGCTGCTGGGCGAAGGTCGCGGGTTCGAGATCGCGCAGGGGCGACTGGGCCCGGGCCGCATCCACCATTGCATGCGCACGATCGGCGCGGCCGAGCGCGCGTTCGAGATGATGTGCCGGCGCCTGCAGTCGCGCGTCGCCTTCGGCAAGCCGCTGTCCGAACAGTCGCTATGGCACGAGCGCATCGCGCAGGCCCGCTGCATGATCGAGCAGGCGCGCCTGCTGACCTTCAAGGCCGCCTGGATGATGGATACCGTGGGCAACAAGGAGGCGCGCACCGAGATCGCGATGATCAAGGTCGTGGCGCCGCAGATGGCCTGCCAGGTCATCGACTGGGCGATCCAGGCGCACGGCGCCGCCGGCGTGAGCGAGGACTTCCCGCTGGCCAGCGCCTACGCGGGCATCCGCACGCTGCGCCTGGCGGACGGGCCCGACGAAGTCCACTGCGGCACCATCGCGCGCCTGGAACTGGCGCGCATCGCCGCGATGAACCCGGTGCCGTGACGCGCCGGCTCCAGCAACAACGGGTCTAGTACATGGGCAATCCAAAGAGAAAGATCGACACGCTGAGCCTCTCCATCGACGAGGACCACCCGCAGTTCGTCAATGCCGTCGGCCGGGCCATCTCGATACTGCGCTGCTTCGAGCACGGCGGCCCCCAGCTGGGCAACCGCGACATCGCGCGCGAGACCGGCCTGCCCAAGGCGACCGTGTCGCGACTCACGTTCACCCTCGCGTCGCTGGGCTTCCTCGGTTACTCCGAGGCCGCCGAGAAATACGCCCTCGGCCCGGCGGTATTGTCGCTGGGGCACGCGTTCATGAAGGGCAACGACGTGGTGGCGGCGGCCCGGCCGCTGATGCGGGAGCTCGCCGAGTACACCCAGTCGGCGGTGATGCTGGGCGAGGCCGACCGGGGCCGCATGGTCCTGCTCGAGGTCTCCCAGGGCGACCCCATGTTCGAGATGAAACTCGCCGTGGGCGCGCGCGTTCCGCACGGGTCGACCGCACTGGGACGCGCCGACCTGGCCGCCCGCCCGGCCGATGTCTTCGAACGGCACCTGCGCGAACTGGAGCAGGAATGCGAGCCCGGCTACTGGCCGCGACTGCGTTCGGGCATCGTACGTGCGCGCCAGGACTACGAGCACTACGGGTTCTGTTTCTCGATGGGCGACTGGAACCCGGACGTGTTCGCGATCGGCGTGCCGATGGTCTCCGCCGATGGCGCCCGCGTCCTGTCGTTCAATTGCAGCGGACGGGTGTCGCGGATGACCCGCGAGCGCCTGGTCGACGATTTCGGCCCGCGACTGGTCGCGATGCGCGACCGCGTCCTGCAGGCGACCGACGGACGCTTCTGACCGACCCCTACCACCGACACGAGGAGCCACATCGATGAAAGCCGTTGTCTGCGAGGCCTGGGGGCCGCCGTCTTCCCTGCGGGTCGCCGAACTCCCCTCGCCCACGCCCGGGCCACGCCAGGTGCTGGTCCGCACCCGCGCCGCCGCGGTGAACTTCCCCGATGCGCTGATCGTCGCCGGCAAGTACCAGTTCCGGCCGCCCTTCCCGTTCTCGCCCGGCGGCGAACTGTCGGGCGAGGTGATCGCCGTGGGCACGGACGTGGCCCGCGTCGCGGTCGGCGACAAGGTGGTCGGGCTGACGCCGTATGGCGCCTTCGCACAGGAAGTCGTCGTCGATGAAAGCCACGTGGTGCCCCTGCCCGCCGACATCGGCGACGATGCGCTGGAGATCGCAGGCAGCTTCGTGCTCACCTATGGCACCTCCCTGCACGCCCTGAAGGACCGTGCCGAGGCGAAGGAAGGCGAGACCCTGCTGGTGCTCGGCGCCGGTGGCGGCGTGGGCCTGGCCGCGGTGGAAATCGGAAAGCTGCTGGGCATGCGGGTGATCGCCGCGGCATCGACCGGGGAGAAGCGCCAGGCCGCGCTCGAGCATGGCGCCGACGAGGTGATCGACTATGCGAACGAAGACCTGAAGGAGCGCGTCAAGGCCTTGACCGACGGCAAGGGCGTGGACGTCGTCTACGATCCGGTCGGCGGCGACTTCGCCGAACCCGCCTTGCGCTGCGTGGGCTGGCGCGGGCGCTACCTGGTCGTCGGCTTCGCCGCGGGCGACATCCCCAGGATCCCGGTCAACCTGCTGTTGCTGAAGGGAAGCGCGCTGGTCGGGGTGTTCTGGGGCGAGTTCGTCAAGCGCGAGCCCCGGCTCAACGCCGGCAACATGAAGACCCTGTTCGGCTGGCTCGGCGAAGGCCGCATACGCCCGCATATCTCGCGTCGCTACCCCTTGTCCGGCGCGGCCGATGCGCTCGACGCCCTGCTGGGCCGCCAAGCGGTGGGGAAACTGGTGGTGCTGCCGCAACAGACCGATTGAGCGCGGCACGCGCCGGCACAGGCGCGGCCGCATCGACATGCCACTGCGCACCCCCGGGAGGGATCGCCGATGCACAAGAACACGACCCACTGGCCGCCGGGCGTCCCGCTCCGGATGGCCGTGCCGGACACGTCGCTGCACTACAACCTCGATGTCGCCGCGACGCGCTACCCCGGACGCACGGCGATCGCCTACTACGGCACCGAGATGTCCTACGGGGCGCTCCAGCGCGAGGTCGACCTGCTCGCCGGCTTCCTGCAACAGCGTTTCGACGTCGCCAAGGGCGACCGGGTCGTGCTGTACATGCAGAACTGCCCGCAGTTCGTCGTCGCCTTCCACGCGATCCTCCGCGCCGGCGCCGTGGTGGTGCCCGTCAACACGATGAACCTGGCCGCCGAGGTCGAACACATCGTGACCGATTGCGGCGCCCGGGTCGCCCTCTTCGGCCAGGAGCTGGCGGCGAACATCACGCCGCTGCTCGGGACCGCGCTGGACCACGGCATGTCCGCCTGCTACCGCGACTACCTGCACGACCAGACCGACCTGCCGATACCGGAGGTGGTGTCGCAGGATCGCCAAACCATCGAGGGCGTGACGCCTTGGCAGGACGCGCTCGATGCCGGCCTGGCGACGCGCACGGTGGAGGTCGGACCCGACGACATGGCGATCATCCCGTACACGTCCGGCACCACCGGCGCGCCCAAGGGCTGCGTGCACACGCACCGGAGCGTGATGCACCCGGCTATCGGCAGTGCGGAGTTCTGCCGCATCGCCAAGGACCAGGTCGCACTCGCCGCCCTGCCCATGTTCCATGTCACCGGCCTGCAGATGGGCGTCAACGCGGTGGTCTTCGCCGGCGGCACCATGGCGATCATGACGCGCTGGGATCGCCGTTGCGCGGCCATGCTCATCCAGCGCTACCGGGTCAGCACCTGGACGGCGATCCCGACCATGCTCTTCGACTTCCTGGCCCAACCCGACCTGGGGTCGTTCGACCTGTCCTCGCTCAGCCTCCTGAGCGGCGGGGGCGCGGCCATGCCGAAGGCGGTCGCCGAGAAGATCCAGGCCTTGTGGGGGCTGCCCTACGTCGAGGGTTACGGCCTGTCGGAAACCATGGCGACCACCCACACCAATCCCATCCAGCGGCCCAAGCCGCAATGCCTGGGCATCCCGATCCAGGACACCGATTCGATCGTGGTCGACCCGGACACGCGGGCGATCCTGCCGCCCGGCCAGGTGGGCGAGATCCTCACCCGCGGGCCCCAGGTGTTCCAGGGGTACTGGGGCAAGCCGGACGCGACCCGCGCGGCGTTCGTCGAGATCGAGGGCGAGCGCTTCTTCCGCACCGGCGACCTGGGCTACATCGACGAGGAGGGCTACTTCTTCATCGTCGACCGGCTCAAGCGGATGATCAATGCGTCCGGATACAAGGTGTGGCCCGCCGAGGTGGAGAACCTGATGTTCGGCCATCCCGCGATCCAGGAAGCCTGCGTGATCGGCATCCGCGACGCGCAGCGCGGCGAGAGCGTCAAGCTGATCGCCGTGCTCGCACCGGGGCAGTCCACGACCGAGGCGGAGGTGATCGCCTGGGCGCGCGAACACATGGCCGCCTACAAGGTCCCGCATGTGGTCGAGTTCGTCGCCCAGCTGCCCAAGAGCGGCACCGGCAAGGTGCAGTGGCGGGAACTGCAGGCACGCGAACGCGAACGGGAAGCCGGCTGAGGCGGGACGCGGAGCGCATCCCGGGCCTGCGGGTTCCGGGCTTCGGACACGGATGCGTGCGACGCGGCATTCGCACGTCGGCAGGGGGTCGGCGGCCAAATGCTGGATCCCAGCGTGCGCTGGGATGACGAGCTCACCGTGCTTCCCCAGGACGCTGTCTCGGCGCACGCAGGGATCCCGCCTCTGCCGCGTCGGGCGATGGGTTTCGCGTTGCTCTACCCATCCTACGTCTGCTGGAGGGAGGACTTCCGTCGTCGGCGGGCTTCGGATGACGGTATCGCGTCGCCCCACCTCTTCCGCGGTTACTCCGCCTAACATGCGGCCATCTCCGCCTAAAATGAGGCCTCGCACCTAATGCGAGAGGTCCCGGACCTCATGCGAGAGGTGTCAGACCTCACCGGGGAGGTCTCGAACCTCTTCCACGGGGTGCCGGACCTCATGCGCGAAGTGCCGGACCTCGTCGATGGGGTGCTAGACCCCTCGCGCGAGGTCGCGCACCTGATCGATCAGGTGCGGATGCCCACGCGCGAGGTCGGGGACCTCATTGATCAGGTGCCGATGTCCACGCGCGAGCTTCACGGACCCCGTCGATGGGGTGCAGGCCGCCACGCCCGAGGTGCCGTCGACGGATCCGCATGGCGCAACAAGCAGTGGGCACGGCGCCGGATGGACGCGGGGACCGGGACGTCGCATCGCATCGATCGGTCCCACCCCGATTCGAGCTTGCGCGATGCGCCGCCGCTCCCCGGTGCAAGGGGCTCCATCCATCGCGATCGCCCCTTCCTCCCGCACCCCACAGAAAAGGAAAGGCCCGCCGAGTGGCGGGCCCCTCCTGTCCTCGCCGCGAGGAATCAGTACTTCACGCGGAAGGTCACGCCATAGGTGCGCGGGGCACCGAGGAAGGCGTTGTACGAACCCGTCTGCAAGGGCGCATCGAAACCGACCTGGGCATAGGTTTCGTCGGTCAGGTTCTGCCCCCACAACTCCACCGACCAGCGATCGGCGCTCGATGCCAGGGTGAAGCGTGCGTTGACCAGGGTGAAGGCGTCCTGCATCTTCTGCGGGGCGAGGTCGGAACCGGTGTTGTACTCGGACGAATACTTCGCACCGAGGAAGAACCGGCCGATCAGGTCCTCGCTGAAGCCCCACTCGTAGGTGATCGCGGCACTGCTCTGCCACTCCGGCGCGAAGCCCGGCGTGGCGCCCGGCAGCCGCGACAGGGCGGCGTCGGGCAAGGGGTCGTCGCCGTACTCGGCCTGCAGCCAGGTCAAGCCGCCCTGCAGGGTCAGGCCTTCGACGCCGGTCTGCCAGATGATGTCGGCATCGATGCCGTCGGTGTTCAGTTCGGGGATCGAACGCACCACGTAGCTGGAGCCCAGGAAGCTGTTGAGCTGGAAGTCGCTGTAGTCCTGCCTGAAGTAGGCCGCGTTGAGCAGCAGGTTGCCGTCCAGCAGGGTGGTCTTGGCTCCCAGCTCATAGGCGTCGACGAACTCGCCCGGGAACGAGGTGTCGGTGCTGGGCGTGACGCCGACCTGCACGCGGTCGAGGTTGAAGCCGCCCGCCTTGTAGCCACGCGACGCCGAGAAGTAGGTCATCAAGGCCTCGTTCCAGCGATAGGCCGCCTTGAAGGTGCCCGACCATTCCTTCTCGTCGCGTTCCTGGTGGGTGTCGAGTCCATTGAAGAAGGTGTTGGCCCAGGGCAGGCACATGTAGCCGATCACCGTCGGCACGATGCCGCCGACGAACTGCGCCGGCACGCCCCGGGCGATCAGCGCCTGTGCGACCTGGTTGGGATTGCCCAGGCCCGCCGAGCAGCTCGGGCTGCCATTGGGGTTGGTGTAGAGCGAATCGACTTCCTTCTTCTCCTGCGTGTAGCGCAGGCCCAGGGTCAGGTCCAGCGCGTCGGTCGCATGGAAGGTCATGTTGGTGAACGCGGCGGTGCTCTTGGCATTCTGGTCGAAGCGGTCCATCGACCCGCGTCCGGCGAAACTGGTGCCGTAGGGCTGTCCGCCGGCCTCGGCGAGGAAGGTCGCCGCGCCGTTGGTGTTCACCAGGCCCGCGGGGAAGTTCGCCGCGATGTTGTTGAGCAGGGCGATCGACAGGTAGGGCTCGTACGCATTGCCCATGCCGATCGCGTCGCGCCTCACGAGGTCCTCGTCGCTGTAGAACAGGCCCACCATCCAGTCGAGCCGGTCGGTCGCGCCGGTCAGGCGGAACTCCTGGCTGAAGGTGTCGAAGGTGACCGAGTTGAGGCCTTCCCCGTACGCGCGCGTCCAGATGTCGGCGGTGGAGAAGTCCAGGTCGGATTCGTTGATCGAATCCCAGCTGCGGTTCGCGGTGATCGAGGTCAGGGTGGCCTCGCCGAACCACGGGGTGATCCAGTTGACCTCCGCGGACACGCCCTTGTCGGTCGTGTCGGTGCGCGTGCCCTGGTTGCTGTAGGCCAGCCGCTTGTCCGGGTCGGCGGCGGGGATGACGCCCTCGCCACCCGCCAGCGCATCGACGATGCCGGCGGCGGGGCCGCGCGTGGTGGTCACGCCGACGCAGCAGTTCTCGTCGCGATTGGTGAAGTCGGCGATGAAGTTGATGTCCAGCGCGTCGCTGGGCTCGAGCAGCAGCTGCGCGCGCACGGAGTGGAAGTTGATGTCGCCATCCGCGTCCTCGCGCCGCGGGCCCGCGCCCGTCTCCACGTCGGTGACGCCATCGCGCTTGCGCTTGGTGGCGTAGATGCGGAACGCGCTGTTCTCGCCGATGGCGTCGTTGTACGACCCCGACACGCCCAGGGCACCGTAGTTGCCGACCGTCAGTTCGCCTTCGGCGGATTGCTGGTAGTCCGGGCGCTTGGTGATGACCTGGATCAGGCCGGCGGAGGTGTTCTTGCCGAACACGGTGCCCTGCGGGCCTTTCAGCACTTCGATGCGCTCGACTTCGCCGAGGTCGCCGAAGCCCACGCCGTTGCGCGGCCGGTAGACGCCGTCGATCACGATGCCGACCGAGGACTCCAGGCCCGGGTTGTCGCCGACCGTGCCCACGCCACGCAGGCGCGCGGTGGTCTGTCCTTCGTTGCTGGTGCTGGTCACGTTCAGTGCCGGCACCAGGAGCTGGACGTCCTTGATGTCGCGCACGCCGGCATCCTCGAGCACCTGCTCGGGCACCACGGTCATCGAGATCGGCACGTCCTGCAGGGCTTCCTCGCGCTTCTGCGCGGTCACCGTGATCATGTCGAGGGTCTTGGGCGACGCGTCGCGATCGGCCTCGCTGGCGGTCGCCGACTGCGCCTGTTCCTGGGCCATCGCAGGCACCAGGGGCACGGCCAGCAGGGCCAGCATGATCGACATCGACAGCGCGGTTCGGTTCGGGTCACGTGTTGCGGTACGGGCAGCGTTACGAACAGCCATGGTGCATCCCTCCCAGGATGGAAATGAGCAACCCCATGCAAGGGCCTGTGGCGCCTGCGTGGTCGGCCGGGCCGACTCCGGGCCCGGTACGCGGTTGCATGCTTTGAAAACACCTGTGCATCGGGTCCGGATACCCTTGCGCCTCCCCTCCACACCGGCGCATCCGCATCCGCTCGACTCCACGTTCAACCTCGGTCGGTGGCCTTGCCTCCTTCCAGCGGAATGATCTTCGAAAGTATCCGGCTCATGGGCCGCGCAGCGCCTCGATCAGCGATTCGCGCATGCCGGGCCGGGCCGCGAACGGATCGGCCGGCTCGCGCAGCGCGGCGATGTCCTCGCCCCGCGCGCGCACGCCCCCCAGTGCCTGCGGATGCGAGACGATGTAGAAACGTTTCTCGCCAATGGCCTCGAACGTTACGCGGGCCACGTCGGCCGCGGAGACGCGACCCGAGTCCACCGCCTTCTCCACCATGGCTTCGGCGACGCGTTGCGAACGCGTGGCGTCGGCCGCCGCGGCCTCCGCCGGGCGGTTGCGGCCCGATCGACCGATCCCGGTCGGCACGTAATAGGGACACAGCACCGAGCAGTGCACGCGATCGGTCACCAGCGCGAGGTCGTGGTGCAGGGTTTCGGTCAGCGACACCACGGCATGCTTGGTGACGTTGTACACGCCGCTCAGTGGCGGATTGAGCAAGCCCGCCATCGAGGCGGTGTTGACGACGTGCGCCTGGTAGGCGGCATCCGCCCCGGCGGCTTCCAGCATCCTCGGCACGAAGGCGCGGACGCCGTGGATCACGCCCCACAGGTTCACGCCCAGCGTCCACTTCCAGTCGGCCTCGGTGTTTTCCCAGACCAGGCCGCCGGTGCCGACACCGGCGTTGTTGAAGAGCAGGTGCGCCGGACCGAAGCGCGACTGCGCGGCTTCGGCCAGTGCATCCACCTGCGCGCCGTCGGCCACGTCGACCACCTGCGCGAGCACCTGCGCGCCGGCCGACTCGAGTTCATGGCGCACCGCTTCCAGCGCATCGGCCTGGACATCCGCCAGCACCAGTTTCATGCCCTCCCGCGCGCCCAGGCGGGCGAACTCCAGTCCGAACCCGGAGCCGGCGCCGGTGATCACGGCCGTCCTGCCTCGCATCTCCATGCGCGTCAGACCGCCGTGTAGCCGCCATCCACCGCCAGGATCTGGCCGGTGATGTGGCTTCCCGCGTCGGAGGCGAACAACAGGGCCGCGCCCTTGAGATCTTCGTCGCCCCCCAGGCGACGCAGGGGCGCGTTGCCGATGAGCGCGTCCTCGCCGAGGTGCTGGATGAGCGCGGCGCTCATCTTCGATGGAAAGAAGCCCGGTGCGAGCGCGTTGACGGTGATGCCATGCACGCCCCACTCGCCGGCGAGCGCGCGGGTGAAATTGACCACCGCGCCCTTGGCGCTGTTGTAGGCGATGGTCTGCATGCTGCCCGGCGGATTGCCGCGCAGGCCCGCGATCGAGGCGACGTTGATGATGCGCCCGTAGCGCCGCGGGATCATCGAGCGCCGCGCCACCTGCTGGCTCAGCAGGAACAGGCCGCGCACGTTGAGGTCGAACACCTTGTCCCAGGCCTCCAGCGGGTGGTCCTCCGCGGGCGCCCCCCAGCTGGTGCCGGCGTTGTTGACGAGCACGTCGACCTGGCCCATCCGTTCCATCGCGGCGTCGACCAGCGCCTCCACGCCCTCGGGACGCGATCCGTCCGCGGCGACCCAGTCCGCGTCGATGCCACGCGCACGCAGCTGCTCGACCGCCTGGGTCAGTTCGGCTTCCTTGCGCGCCGACAACAGGACGCGCGCACCGTAGTCGCCGAGCGCCTCGGCGATCTGCAGGCCGAGGCCGCGCGAGCC
>JAUIJO010000316.1 GCA_030431185.1 Gammaproteobacteria bacterium
GGCCGGTGCCGTAATTCTGCTGGATAGCCATGTGTCGTTTACCTTAGAGGTCCAGGGGCTGCGGCTGCTGCGCGGCGTGCGGATGCTCGGAGCCCTTGTAGACCTTGAGCTTGCGGTACATTGCGCGACCGAGGGTGTTCTTCGGCAGCATGCCCTTCACGGCGATCTCGATGACGCGCTCGGGGTGGCGCTCAAGCGCCTGTGCCAGGGTCTCGGACTTCAGGTTGCCGATGTAGCCGGTGAACCGGTGGTACATCTTGTCCTGCAACTTCTTGCCGGTCACGGCGATCTTCGAGCTCGGAGCTCAGGCGGCCGAGGGTCTTGCCCGCGGCATCGACGACGTACCAGTCGCGCTGGACGGTCTCGTTCTTGGCAGTGAAAGTCTTCATGACGGCTCTACTATGGGGTGCATGGTCGGGTTGGTTCCGGGGTCGCGCGGGCCGGGCCCGGGCTGGCTGGAACTTCACCTCGCGTTGTTTGCGGAACGCAAGAGGCGGAATGATAGCGGCTTGGCGGTGGCGTCGCAAGTTGGCCCCCGCCTGCGTTCAGGCCGCGTGCTAGCATCGCCGCCGATGGCCGACCCGCCCTGCCCGCCTCTCCCCCGGTCCGGCGCCGAGTCGCTTGCGGCGCTGGCCGACCGTTGCGTGCAGTGCGGCCTGTGCCTGCCCGTCTGTCCCACGTATGCCACCGACCGCATCGAGACGGAGTCCCCGCGGGGGCGCATCGCCCTGGCCAAGGCGTGGTCGACGGGGCGCATCGCGCCCACCGCCGCCGGCGACGCCCACCTGGACCACTGCCTGGGCTGTCGCAACTGCGAAAGCGCCTGTCCCGCGGGCGTCGACTACGGGCGACTGCTGGTCGCCGCCCGGGCCGAACAGCGCCAACGGCGTCGGCCGGGCCCCACCCAGAGGGCACTCGAAGCCCTCAGTGCGCATCCCCGCGGCCTGGGCCGCCTGCTCGATGCATATCGCCGGCTGCACCCCGCGCTGCCTGCGTCCTGGCGGGTATTGCCGCGGCCCCCGCGCCCCGCCCCCCCAGGGAGGCCCTTTGACCCGGCGGACGACGCCCGCCCCCGCGTGGCGGTCTTCGAAGGCTGCGTGGCGCGCGCCTATGAACCCCGGGTCCGCGCGGCGCTCGATCGCCTCTGCGCGGCGGTGGGCGTCACCCTGGTCGCGCCCACCGGCCAGACCTGCTGCGGCAGCCTGCATGCCCACGCCGGCGACACACGGCGCGCGCACCGCCTGGCCGACGCCAACCGGGCCGCCTTCGCCGGCCATTCGACCGTGCTCACCCTGGCCAGCGGCTGCCACGAAGCCGTGGCGGCGGCACTGCCGGAGGGCGTGGGCCGGGATGCCGTCGACTTCCTGCATGCCCATGCCGGCCGCTTGCGCTTCCGCCCGCTGGAAGCCCGCGTGGCCCTGCACCTGCCCTGCACCCAGCGCAACGGCAGCCGCTCCGGGGCCGCGCTGCGGGCGCTGCTGGGACGGGTCCCCGGCCTGGACATCCACCCGCTCGACGCGGGGCACGGCTGCTGTGGCGCCGCCGGCACGCAGATGCTGGTCGACCCGGAACGTGCCGCCCTGCACCGCCAGCCCCTCCTGGACGCCTTGGACGCGATCCGTCCGGACCGCGTCCTGAGCGCCAACATCGGTTGTCGCCTGCACCTGGCCAATGGCACGCCGCTCCCGGTCCAGCACCCGCTCGAACTGCTCGCCGGGCAATTGCAGCCGGACTGACGTCCTTCATCGCGGGTCCGCGGCCCAGCCCCTAGAATGGCGGCATGCAGACACGCCACCTCAGCCGGCTCGACCGGCTCATCGACCAGGCGCAACGCGCCATGGAGACCGTCCTGGGCACGCCTCTGGCCGAGCGCCCCAACCCCGGCATGCACGAACCCGAGGTGGTGCTGGACGAGACCGAGCGCCGGCATGCGGCTGGCCTGATGCGGATCAACCACGTGGGCGAGGTCTGCGCCCAGGCGCTGTACTGCGGCCAGGCCACCGTCGCCCGCGATCCGGCGACCCGCGAACACCTGCTGCACGCCGCGCAGGAGGAAACCGACCACCTGGCCTGGTGCGGCGACCGCCTGCGCGAGCTCGACAGCCGACCCAGCCTGTTCAACCCGCTGTGGTACGGCGGCAGCTATGCGATCGGGGTGCTCGCCGGGCTGCGTGGCGATGGCTGGAACCTCGGCTTCGTGGTCGAGACCGAACGCCAGGTCGAAGCCCACATCGACGAGCACCTCGAATCGCTACCCGTCGCCGACGCACGCAGCCGCGCGGTGCTGCAGGTCATGAAGGCCGACGAGGCCCGCCATGCCGACAATGCCGAGGCCGCCGGCGCACGCATCCTGCCGCCGCCAGTGCCGCAGGTCATGGCACTGGCATCCAAGCTGATGAAGGCGGTGGCTTATCGGGTGTGATTGGTGGATGGTGATTGGTGAT
>JAUIJO010000317.1 GCA_030431185.1 Gammaproteobacteria bacterium
TGATGTCTTCGACCGAATGCGTGCTCATGTCAGTACACGTCCCGGGCGTAACGGCCCTGCTGCTGCAGGCGGGCCAGATACTCCTCGGCGTCCTCGCCCGAGCGCGCGCCATGCTCGACGATCACGTCCAGCAGCGCCGCGTGTACGTCCTTGCCCATGCCGATCGCGCCACAGACGTAGAAATGGGCGCCTTCCTCGAGCCGCGCGTACACCTCACGCCCCTGTTCGCGCAGCCTGTGCTGGACGTAGACCTTGTGTGCCTGGTCCCGCGAGAACGCGAGGTCGATGCGATCGAGCTGGCCGTCCTTGAGCGCGCGCTGCCATTCCAGCTGGTACAGGAAGTCGGTGCGGAAGTGCGAATTCCCGAAGAACAGCCAGTTGCGCCCGCGGGCGCCGGTGATCGCGCGTTCCTGCACGAAGGCGCGGAAGGGCGCGATGCCGGTCCCGGGGCCGACCATGATGATGTCGCGCGAGGGGTCGGCCGGCAGGCGGAAGCGTTCGTTGGGCTCGATGTAGACGGGCAGTTGCTCGCCCTCGGCCGCGCGGGCGAGGAAGTTCGACGCGCAGCCCCAGCGCGACTGCCCGTCGACGGCGTACGCCACGTGGGCGACCGTGAGGTGGACCTCGTCGCCGACATGCTTCTGGCTGGAGGCGATCGAGTACAGGCGGGGGGTCATCGGACGCAGCGCCGCCACCAGCGCACCCGCATCCCAGTCCGCGGGATGGCGTTGCAACAGGTCGATGACCTGCTGTTCGTCGAACAGGCGCGCGAGGTCGTCGCGGCGCTCCGGCTCGAGCAGGGCGAGGAGGTCCGCATCCCCACTGCGTTCGGCATGGGCGGCCAGGAAAGGACGCGACAGCCGCGTCAGCTCGCGCTTGCCATCCAGCCACTCGCGCAGCGGGCGCGTGTCCCCGGCGACGGTGACCGGCTGCGAGCCGTCCAGCGACAGGGTCTGGAGCACGCCATCGACCAGGGCCGTCGGGTTGGTCGGCCAGATGCCGAGCGCATCGCCGGGCTCATAGTGGAGGCCCGAGTCCTCCAGCGACAGCTCGAAGTGGCGGACATCGCGCCCGCGCGGCGTGTGCAGGCCGCCGGGGGCGGACAGGGCGTGGCCGGCGAGCAGCTCCGCCTTGAACGGGCGGTCGCGATCGAACGCCGATGCCGCGGGCAGGGGACGAAGCGGGGTGACCGTCGCGCTGTGGGTGGGACTGGTGCGCGCCAGGGCCTTGGCGGCGTCGACGGCGCGGGCCATCCACGGGTGGGCGACGCTGTCGATGTCCAGGTCGGCGTCGCCGCGATCGAACAGGCGCGTGGCGCCCAGTTCCGCCAGACGCTCGTCGAGCACGCGGCCGATCTCGCAGAACTGAGGATAGCTGGAGTCGCCCAGCCCGAGGACCGCGAACCGGAGGTCCGGCAGCCTGGGTGCGCGACGTCCGCGGATGAATTCGACCAGTCCGATGGCGTCGTCGGGCGGGTCGCCTTCGCCCTGGGTGCTGATGACGATGTAGAGCTGGCGCTCGTCCTTCAGCTCGCGGGTCGGGTAGGCGTCCGCCCTGAGCAGCCGGACGGTGGCGCCGGCGGCTTCGCTCTGCGCCGCCAGCTTCTCGGCCAGGCGCTTGGCATTGCCGGTCTGGCTGCCGTAGACGATGGTCAACGCCGGCGACGCGGCGGTCTCGGCGATGGGCTGGGCCGCCGCCAGGCCGGGACGCGCACCCGTGGCCTGGCCCCGGGCGAGCCCGGCGGCGTAGCCCGACAGCCACCACAGGCCCACGCCGTCGAGGTCTTCGGTCAGCCGGGCGAGCAGGCCGGCCTGCTGGTCGGTCAGCGGGGCGGGGGTGGGGACGGGGGACGCGGGCATTGCGGCGGGTCTCGGGCGATTTCCTTGGGCACGAGACTAGGGACGCTCTTCTTTCAGGAGAAAGGATGGCTGGTTATGCGGTTATGCTATTCCCGACCTTCCAGCCAGGTCGGGGCCCCGGGATACTGCCGCGTCGCGGAAATACCGCCCTGAACCCACTTCCCGAGCGCCATGGAACTCCCTCCCGACCTGCTCTACTACATCGCCATCGGTATCGCGGCGCAGCTGGTCGATGGCGCGCTGGGCATGGCGTATGGCGTCACCGCCTCGAGCCTCCTGCTGGGGCTGGGACTGCCGCCGGCGGTGGCCAGTGCCACCGTTCATGCCGCCGAATGCTTCACGACCGGGGCCTCCGCCGCCTCCCACCACGCCTTCGGCAACATCGACAAGCGCCTGTTCCGGCGCCTGCTGCTGCCCGGCATCGCCGGGGCCGGGGTGGGCGCGTACCTGCTGGCCAGCCTGCCTGGCGAAGCCATGCGTCCCTGGGTCGCGGGCTACCTGATGCTGATGGGGGTCGTGATCATCATCAAGGCTTTCCGGGCTTTCCCCTCGCGACAGGTCACCACCCATATGGCCCCCCTGGGG
>JAUIJO010000067.1 GCA_030431185.1 Gammaproteobacteria bacterium
ACGCCTTCCTGATGTTCTTCTTCGCGGCGTTCGCCTTCGTCGCGGCCCTGCTGTTCGGGTGGTACGCCAAGCACTACCCGATGCAGGACCACTACCGCACGGTCTGACGGAGCGCCTGCATGCTGACCCTGGTCCTGATCGCCGTCACCGTGCTGGTGTCATGGCAGGCCTTCGAGCGGCCCCGGCTGATCGAGCGCCTGATCCTGTGGCCGCCGGCCATCGAGCGCA
This sequence comes from Gammaproteobacteria bacterium, assembly GCA_030431185.1. Lineage (GTDB taxonomy): Bacteria > Pseudomonadota > Gammaproteobacteria > Xanthomonadales > Xanthomonadaceae > Marilutibacter. Next base: position 229 of record JAUIJO010000067.1, read on the forward strand.
AGCACCAGTACGATCGACTGGTCACGCATGGATTCATCCATGCCGACTGGCAGCACCTGCTGTTCAACATGATCACGCTGTTCTTCTTCGGGCGCGCGGTCGAACCGGTGTTCACCCAGTTCCTGGGGCCGGTGGGCTACCTGTTCTTCTACCTGTCAGCGATCGTGGTCGCGATCCTGCCGACCTGGCTGCGCCATCGCCACGATGCGCGGTACCGGAGCCTGGGGGCGTCCGGCGCGGTGTCGGCGGTGCTGTTCGCCTACATCCTGCTGTCGCCGTGGTCGCGGATCTTCGTGTTCTTCCTGCCGGTGCCCGCGATCGTGTACGGGGTGGCCTACGTGGCCTATTCGTTCTGGATGGACCGGCAGGGTGGGGACCACATCAACCACAGCGCCCACCTCTCCGGGGCCATCTATGGCGTGCTGTTCATGCTGCTGATGGAGCCGCGCGTGGGGTCGGTCTTCCTGGAAAGGCTGGTCAACCCTTCGTTCTGAGCGGGCGCCCGGGGCCGGTCGGGGACCGGCCATCGGCGTGCCGCGTCGGCGGCTCAGGCCGCCATCATGGTCTCGACGGGCATGTCCTCCAGGGACTGTCCGTAGGCGCGGGCGAAGCGCTGGTAGACCTCGTGATCGATCACGTTGAACTCCTCGGCGCCGGCGTTGCCGTTGCGGACCATGGAGAACAGGCGCTCGACCAGGACGGCGTCGCTGGCGGCATGGATCAGGGCAATCTGGTTGTCGGTCATGGACTTAACTCCCCTCGGTGATCGTTACCTGAATACCAAGCAGGTTCCGTGCCAAGCCTTCAGCGTCCTTTCATCAAGAGATATGGCGCTCAAAAATGTGACGGAGTGCGTCAATTCTTGCCATGCAACGGAGGCTCCTGCCCTTGGATGCCGGCGGTTCCGGAATCTCTGCACGGGACTCACTTGCGTTGGATGTGGGCCGTGGTATGCATGTCGGTACTCGGGACAAGCCTCCGTGCGTGGACAGACAACGCCGGCGGCCGCTCCGGCCGGACATGTCCGGACGCGTCCGCGCCTGCCGGGCAGTGCCCGAACCGCCCCCCTCCAGGAGTGACCCATGAGCCCCGATCCGACGACCCCGCCCGACGCGCCGACGATCCACCATGACGCAGATGTCCGCCGCTTCGCCACCACCGTCGAGGGCGTCCGGGCCTACCTCGACTATCGCCAGGCCAACGAAGTGATGACGATCACCCATACCTGGGTCCCCGACGAGATCGGTGGGCGAGGCATCGCGGGTCGCCTGGTGCGGGCCGCGCTCGACTACGCCCGCTCGGAAGGACTGAAGGTCGAGCCGGCCTGCTCGTATGCCGCCGGATGGATCCAGCGCCATCCCGACTACGCGTCGCTCCTGGCCTGAAGCGGGGCGGGCGACCCCCAGGGCGCCGGTGGCCGGGGCGGGTGCCCCGTCGCGTCGTCCCTTGCGCCACCCGTACGGCCCTTCCGTGACCGCCGCATCACGTCGGGCCGGCTAACGTGCGCCCAGACATGACCCGGGGGGACCCAGATGAGCTCGTATGTGGCCGTGCCGCGCACCCGATGGCGGTTCGCTTTCCTTCTTGCCGGCGGCCTGCTGGTGTCCGTGGCGGGGTGCGATCGCGGTGGCGGTGGTGCCGGCGACGCACCGGTCGCGCCCGGCAATAACCCCAGTGGCCAGGCGGGCGACGCGGCGTCCGGTCCGGGGACGCCCGGGGTGCCCGAAGGTCCCGCCGCTCCCGTGGAACTCAAGGATGTCTCCGAGGTCACGCCCGACTATGTCATCGGCATCACCTATCCTCCGTCCGCATCTCGTTACCCCGGCCTGGCGTCGCGACTGAAGCAGTACGCCGACGAGGCCCGGGCCGACCTGATGCAGGCGGTCCAGGCGCGCGGCGATGCGCCCGCGGACACGATGTACGACCTGTCGCTGACCTTCACCGAAGTGGTGGATTCGCCCCGGTTGTTCGCCATCGCCGCCGAGGGCAGCAGCTACACCGGCGGCGCGCACAGCGCGCCCCTGCTCGCGCGTTTCGTCTGGTTGCCGCAGGAGGATCGCCTGCTCGACATCACCGACCTGATCCCGGCCGGCGACAGTTGGCGCTACATTGCGGGCATGGTGCGCGAACAGTTGCACACATCCTTGTCGCAGCGGATCGACGCCGACAAGCTCGAGCCGGGGGAGCGCGATGCGATGGCGCGCGAAGCCGGCCGGATGATCGACGACGGCACCGGTCCAGAGCCGGAGAACTACAGCGACTTCGAGCCCGTGCTGGACCGCAGCGGGCGCATCCGGGCCATCCGCTTCGTGTTTCCGCCCTACCAGGTGGGGCCCTATTCGGATGGCGCGCAGAGTGTCGAACTGCCGGCCTCGGTGCTTGAACCCTATGTCGCGGAGGCCTACCGCGACCTGTTCGTGCCCTGAGCGCCCCCGACATGGCGGGGAGGACGGGCGGCGACCCGCCGGCCGCCTTGACCTGATGCTGACGCCGCTTGGCGCTAAGGTAGGCATCGGGTAGAGCTCAAGCGGGGGCCCGGATGGCGGAAGCCTCGGATATGGTCAAGCGCCGCTCCATGCCGGGCGGTCACGCGCGCGGACGCGTGCTCGAACTCCTGTCGACGGCGGGCGTACGGGTGAGCGAGGACGGTGTCGACGACGGGCACGGAGAGCTGGTGGTGCACGACACGCGCCTGTACCGGCGGCTCATCACCCAGGGCTCGCTGGGACTGGGCGAAGCCTACATGGACGGATGGTGGGACGCGGCATCGCTGGACGACGTCCTGGCGAAGATACTCGACGCCCGCCTGGACCGCCGGGTCGCCGGGCTGGCGGCCCGACTGGACGGCCTCCGGGCGCGCTGGTTCAACCTGCAGACCCGCCGTCGCAGCCGCGAGGTGGGGCGCCGTCACTACGACCTCGGCAACGACCTCTACCGCGCCATGCTCGGCAAGCGCATGGTCTACAGCTGCGGCTACTGGCGCGACGCCCGGGACCTCGACGCGGCGCAGGAGGCGAAGCTCGACCTGGTCTGCCGCAAGCTGGGCCTGCGCCCGGGCATGCGCGTGCTCGACATCGGTTGCGGCTGGGGCGAGGCGCTCAAATTCGCATGCGAGCGGTACGGCGTCACGGGCATCGGCGTCACCATCTCGGAGGAGCAGGCCGCGTTCGCCCGCGAGCTGTGCCAGGGCCTGCCGGTCGAGGTCCGCCTGCAGGACTATCGCGACGTGGACGAGCGCTTCGACCGGATTTTCTCGATCGGCATGTTCGAACACGTCGGCCACGCCAACTACGCGACCTTCATGGACGTGATGCGGCGCTGCCTGCCCGATGACGGCCTGTGCCTGCTCCACACGATCGGACGCAACGTGTCGCGACGGTTCACCGATCCCTGGATCGCGCGATACATCTTCCCGAACTCCATGCTGCCGTCCGCGGTGCAGATCAGCGAGGCGACGGAAGGGCGTTTCATCATCGAGGACTGGCACGGCTTCGGCACCGACTACGACCTGACCCTGCAGGCCTGGCGCCGCAATGTCGAAGCCGCGTGGAACGCCTTGCCTGCGCGCTACGACGAGCGCTTCCGCCGGATGTGGCGCTTCTACCTCGCCGGGTCGATGGCGAGTTTCCGCACCCGCCGCGCGCAACTGTGGCAGCTGGTGCTGTCGCCCCGCGGCATTCCCGGCGGCTACCTCGCACCGCGCTGAGGACGGACGGGGGGCGATGTCCGTCCTGTGCGGCACACGCCCGCGGCCATCGACGGGGCGACGCTCTCGCCGGGAGGTTTAACGCAGCGTGCCCAAGGACTCCGGGCGCGGGAGTGCCCTGCTTGCGGCCCTCTCCCGAAGGGGGCGGCCGTGACCGGCGCGCGTGTCAGACGACGACGCCCGCCGGATCGCCGGCGCGCAGCGCACCCGGGAGCACGCGGGCGGCATCGGCTTCGATCTTCAGCGTCGCCAGCGCATCGGCGCGGGTGACGCCGCGGGTCAGGATGGCCAGCGGCACGCCGCGTTCATGCGCCGCCCGGGCGATGCGAAAGCCGGAATAGACCATCAGCGAGGAGCCCACCACGAGCATCGCGTCGGCCCGCCCGAGGGCGTCGCGGACGGCCTCCACGCGCACGCGTGGGACGTTCTCGCCGAAGAACACCACGTCGGGTTTGAGCAGGCCGTTGCAGGCCGGGCAGCGGGGGGACTGGAACGCACCGAAGTCCAGGCCCTCCAGGTCGGCGTCGCCATCGGGCGCGGCGCCCGCATCGAGCCCGGCCCAGTCGGGGTTGAGCCGGTCCAGCAGCACCTGCACCTCGTCGCGCGGTACCTGCCTCCGGCAGTCCAGGCACACGGTCATGTCGATCCGTCCATGCAGGTCGATCACGCGCTGGCTGCCTGCGCGCTGGTGCAGGCCGTCCACGTTCTGGGTCACCAGGTGCTCGACCCGTCCGTCGTGCTCGAGCCGGGCAAGGGCCGCATGCGCGGGGTTCGGCCGCGCGCCGGCGACGATGGGCCAGCCGACATGGCTGCGCGCCCAGTAGCGGGCCCGGGCCAGCGGATCGCCGGTGAAGGCCTGCCAGGTGATGGGCGGGGACCGCTTCCATGCGCCGTTCGCGTCGCGATAGTCGGGAATGCCCGAGCCGGTGCTGCAGCCAGCCCCGGTCAGTACCAGCAGGCGCCGCTGCGCTGCCAGCCAATCGGCCAGTCGCCCGGCCGCATCCGCGCCGGCCGCGGGATCGGTAACGTCGACGGGCGTGGGCGGAACCGCAGGCATGTCCCCGATGCTACCAGCGGGATCAGGCATCCGGTCGCGGCAGGCGTGGCCACGTCACGTCCACCTGGTGTTCGATGCCATCGTCGGCGAGGGTCAACTCGAAGTCCGCCTGTTCGATCCCGTCCAGGCGCAGGGCAGGGGCCCCGCCATCCGCCTGCACCACGTGTATCGCATACACGGTCGTGCCATGGCGGTATCGCATCCGGTAAGCGGGCCAGTCGTCGGGCAGGCAGGGCTTGAGCGTGAGCCGGTCGCCCTTGCGTCGAAGGCCCAGCAGGGATTCTGTGAGCAGGCGGTACATCCAGCCGGCCGAGCCCGTGTACCAGGTCCAGCCGCCGCGGCCTTCGTGCGGCGAGACCCCATAGACGTCCGCGGCCAGCACGTAGGGTTCGGCCTTGTAGCGGGCGACGCCCTCCGCGTCGCGTGCGTGCTGGATGGGATTGATCATGCGGGCCAGTTCCCAGGCGCGCGTGGCATCGCCCTGCTCGGCGAAGGCCATCGCCGCCCAGACGGCGGCGTGGGTGTACTGCCCGCCGTTCTCGCGCACGCCCGGCACGTAGCCGCGGATGTAGCCGGGGTCCTTGGGCGTCTTGTCGAACGGGGGGTCGAGCAGCTGGATCAGGCCGGTCTCGCGCTTCACCAGATGGCGGTCGAGCGAGGCCATGGCCCGTGCAGCGCGGTCGGGACCGGCCGCGCCCGAGAGCACCGACCAGCTCTGGGAGATGGAGTCGATCCGGCATTCGTCGTTCTGGCTGGAACCCAGCGGCGTGCCATCGTCGAACCAGGCGCGGCGATACCAATCCCCGTCCCAGGCGTGCTGTTCCAGGTTCGCGCGCAGGCGTTCGGCCCGCTCGCGACACGTATCGGCGAACGCCTCGTCGCCGCGCGCACGGGCGACGTCGGCGAAGCGACGCAGCGCATCGAACAGGAAGAAGCCCAGCCAGACGCTTTCGCCCCGGCCCGCTTCGCCGACCCGGTTCATGCCGTCGTTCCAGTCGCCCGTACCGATCAACGGCAGGCCGCGTTCGCCCATGAGGTTGCAGCCCCGCTCCAGCGCCAGCACGCAGTGCGCGTAGAACGGCTGCTGGAGATACGAAGGCACCGGCATGTCGTAGTAGGACTCTTCGTCGGGGCCGACCGGACGCCCGTCGATGAAGCGCACGCTCTCGTCCAGCACGCTGGCATCGCCGGTGACCTCGAGATATCGACAGGCGGCCAGCGGCAGCCACAGGTAGTCGTCGGAACATCGCGTGCGCACGCCGCGCCCCTGCGGTGGGTGCCACCAGTGCATGACGTCGCCCTGCGGGAACTGGTGCGCGGCGCACAGCAGCAGGTGCTCGCGTGCGAGATCCGGCCGGGCATGCACCAGGGCCATGGTGTCCTGCAACTGGTCGCGGAAGCCGAACGCGCCGCCGGACTGGTAGAAGCCGCTGCGGGCCAGGTAGCGGCAGGCGAGGGTTTGGTAGGGCAACCAGCCATTGACCAGCGCGTCGATGCCGGCGTCCGGAGTCTGCACCTGGACCGGGGAAAGCAGGTCGCGCCAATGGATGCGGACGGCATCGAGCGCATCATGCGCCCAGTCGCTGCCGCGGGCCCCCAATGCGGTCCGGACGGCGTCGCCCTGGTCCTTGCCGATGCCCAGGCGGAACACGGTCTCCTGTTCCGCGCCGTCGGCGAGGTGGATCGGCACCTGGATGGCGGCGCAGGGATCGAGTCCCACGCCCAGCTGTCCCGACAGGCGCTCATGGCGCATGGCAACGGGATCGCCGGGATGGCCGTTGCGCCCGAGGAAGCCGGTGCGGTCGGCGGTGTAGGTGCATCCGTTGGCGTCGGTGTCGAAGAAGGCGACGCGACCCTGGAACTCGGTGTTGTACGGATTGCGGGCGGTCAGCAGTCCGATGTCGGCATGCAGCTCGCTGACCACGTGCATCTGCGACTTCACCCTCAGGTCGCCCAGCACCCATTCCACGTAGCCGGTGGCGGAAAGGCGGCGTGGACGGCCCGACAGGTTCCGCAACCTGAGCACGGAGACCTTCACCGCTTCGTCGAGGGCCACGTAGACCCACAATTCGCTGGCGATGCCGTCTTCGACGTGCTCGAAGACGCTGTAACCGAAGCCATGGCGGGTGCGGTAGTCGCCGCGTCCCCGGCGGGGCAGCGGCATCGGCGACCAGGTGCGCCCGGTCTCCTCGTCGCGCAGGTAGAAGGCTTCGCCGCCGCTGTCGCTGACCGGGTCGTTGTGCCAGGGGGTCAGGCGGAACTCGTGCGCGTTCTCGAACCAGGTGTAACCCGGCGTGCTTTCGCTCACGACGGTGCCGAAGTCCGCGTTGGCCATCACGTTGCACCACGGGGCGGGGGTTGGCGCGCCCTCCCGCGAAACGACCACGTACTCGCGCCCATCGGCGGAGAACCCGCCGACGCCGTTGTCGAACAGTCGCTCCTCCGCCACGGCGCCGAAGGGCCAGGCATCGAAGGTTTCTTCCTGGCTCCGCGGCGGGGGCAGGCCCGACAGGGCCTCGGCGGGCGTGCCCGGATCCGGCGTTTCGACGTTGCCCTCGGGCAACAGCGCGGGCACCGCACGCCCGGGCGGCACGTGGCGGCCGACCTGGGCCGCGAGGGTGCCGTTCTGGTCGTTGATGATGACCCGTGCCACCGACTGCAGCAGGATGCGGTCTTCCTGCGAGATATGCTGCGCCGGACGCACGAAGATGCCGCCGGGCCGGTCCAGCATGCTGGCGTCGGTATCGGCGGAGATCATGCCGTGGATCTGCTCCTGCAACTGCTGGCGGTAGCCGGCCTGGCTTTCGTTCCAGACCACGAGGTCGGCACGCAGGCCCTTGAGCCGCCAGTAGGCGTGCGCCTGGACCATCTGGCGCACCAGCTCGATGTTGTCGGCGTCGGCGATCTTCAGCAGGACGATGGGCAGGTCGCCGGAGATCGAATGGCCCCACAGCCCCGACTGGCCGCGCTTGTTCTGGAGCAGGACGTCGGGGTCGGCGCGCAGCATCGGATGCGCGTAGACCATGAGCCCGGCCAGCCGCTCGTAGAGCTTGGCGTCCGCCTGCGACGCGTTGATCTGGCGCCTGACTACCTGGCTGTGGGTCCAGGCGAGGTCGAACACGCGGTCGGCCAGGCGGCGGTCGCGGTACTTGTCGACCAGTCCGGTGCAGGCCTCGCGATCGACCCCCACGCCGTGGACCATGTCGATCATCGCGGTCTGTCCCGGCGCCAGTTCGATCCGGCAGCGGATCGCGACGATCGGATCCAGCACCGAGCCTTCGCTGTCGGAAAGGACCTCCAGCTCCGAGAGCGCGAGTGGCGCGCGGGGCGTGTTGCCGCGGCCGAGGAAGCGCGCACGGTCGGTCTCGTAGGAGATGGCGCTGATGTCGGCGTCGTGGACCGCCACCAGGTGGAACATCCACGGCGGCACCTCGTCGTGCGCGCGCGGCCGTCGCGTGCACAGCAGGGCCTGCTTGTCGCGCAGGATCTCCGATTGCACGAACAGGTTGCTGAAGGCCGGATGCAGTTCGTCGGAGATGGCCGGTGCCAGCACGACCTCGGCATAGGTGGTGATCTCGATCGTGCGCGTCCGCCGGCTGCGGTTGCTCAGGCGCAATCGGCGCAGCTCGATGTCGTCCTCGGCCGAGATGGCGATTTCGAGATGGCTCTCATAGCCCCGCTTGCGCCCGCGGAACTCGGCCTTGGCATCGGAGAAGATCGCTTCGTAGTGATCGACGGGCTCGCAGGTCGGCTGGTGCGCGGCCGACCAGAACTCGCCGCTGTACACGTCGCGCAGGTAGCAGAAGCTGCCCCAGTGGTCCCGCGTGCCATCCTCGCGCCAGCGCGTGACGGCCATCTCGCGGTGGCGGCTGTAGCCACCGCCGGCGCTGGTCAGCAGGCCGTGGTAGCGGCCGTTCGACAGCAGCTGCACCGCCGGCCGCGAGGTGCCGGGATTGCGGAAGATGCGCAGGCGCGAGCCGGTCTCTTCGCTGCTCGCCCGCGTCTCCATGGTCTCCGTCTCGTGCGGATGGAACACGCCGGTATGGGGGATCCGCTCCTGCAGCAACAGCAGCGTGGCCTGGAACTGGGTGTCGGCAACGAAGCGACGCTGCATGGGCTGCTGGCGCAACAGGTGGTCGAGCGAGAGCAGTCCCATGCCCTGGTGGTGGGCCATGAACGAGCGCACCACGACGAAGTCCTGTCCATGCGGTACCCGCGCCCGGGTGTAGTCGATCGCCTCGTACAGGCCGAATTCGCCGCCGAAGCCCAGCGTGGTCAGCCGCTGCAGGTTCTGGCAGGCGGCTTCGGGCGCGACCATCAGCGCCATCATGCTCGCGTAGGGCGCGATCACCAGGTCCTGCCCGAGCCCGCGCTTGAGGCCCAGCCCGGGCACCCCGAACGCCCGGTACTGGTAGTTCATCCGCGTGTCGACGGCGTTGTAGCCCGATTCGGACACGCCCCAGGGCACCGAGCGGTCGTTGCCGTAGGCGATCTGCGCGTCGACCGCATGGCGCGATGTCTGGTCCAGGAGGGTGTCCGGGTAGCTGGGCATCACCAGCTGCGGCATCAGGTACTCGAACATGGAGCCGGACCACGACAGCAGCGTGGCATCTCCGTTCACCTCGGTGAGCAGGCGGCCGAGCGCGAACCAGCTGTCCTTGGGCAGCAGCCCCTGGGCGATGGCGACGAAGCTGCACAGGCGTGCTTCCGATGCCAGCAGGTCGTAGGCGCCGTCATCGAGGTGGTGCTCGTCCACGTTGTAGCCGATCGAGAGCAGGTGGCGGGACCGGTCGTAGAGGAACTCGTATTCCATCAGCGAGAACTGGCCCGCGGCGTGCGCCAGCCGTTCGAGCTGGTGGATGCGCTCGCTGGCGCGCGTCCGTGCCTGCGCATCGACGGCGCGCGACTGCAGCTCGCGCAGGGTCGGGATACGGTCGTCAACGGCATCGCCGGCCCCGCTGGCCGGTGCGTCCGCCCCAGGCGAGCACAGTTGCAGCGCGACCCGGGCCGACGTGCAGCGGTCGACCAGGGCGCGGGCCCATGGCGTCGCGCGGGAGGCGTCGGCCTCGGGAAGTGCGCCGACGATGCCCTCGGCGAGTCCCGCAAGACGGGCCAGCACCTGGTCGGCGTCGGAGGCGGTGGCAGGCGCCTGGGACAGGGTCGGTGCCAAGGTCGTCCGGAAGCCTGCAAGCGCCTGGGCAAGGGCGTCATCCTCCCGTCCATCGGCGGCACATGCCTCCTCCAGCACGCCGAGTGTGTCGGCCAGCCCGGCATACGTGCAGGGCGCGAGCACGGGGACGTCGGCCAGCGCCAGCAATCCCTGGCGGAGTGTCAGCAGGTGGCCGGCCAGGTTGCCGCTGTCGACCGTGGAGATGTACCGGGGCGGGAGCGGTTGCAGGGTCTCGGTGTCGTACCAGTTGTAGAAATGGCCGCGATGGCGCGGCAGGGCCTCCAGCGTGCCGAACACCCGCTGCGTGCGCTCCACCACTTCATCGGTCTGCAGGTAGCCGAAGTCATGGGCCGCCAGGTTGGCAAGCAGCGACAGGCCGATGTTGGTGGGCGAGGTGCGGCGCGCCACCACCAGGCTGGGGTGTTCCTGCACGTTGTCCGGCGGCAGCCAATGGTCCTCGGCGCGGACATGGGTCTCGAAGAAGCCCCAGGTGCGGCGCGCCAGCCGCCCCAGGAACTCGAGCTGGGTGCCGGAAAGCCGCGCATCCTGTTGCGGGGGCGGGTGGGCGAGCCAGGCCATGAGCGCGGGCGAGAGCAGCCACAGGACCAGCAGCGGCGCGGCGAGCCACAGCGACGCCGGCTGGACGACGGCGAGGAGGATGGCCACGCCGACGGCGAACAGGGGCGCGAACCACATGCCGCGCAGTTCCGCGTGGACGCCGTCGCCGAGGCTGCGCTCGACCTCGCTGGACGGGTTCCACTGCAACAGGTGTCGACGGCTGGCCAGCAGTCGCCATAGCGTGCGGGCGATCGCATCCAGGCTCAGGGCGGCTTCATAGGGCAGGCACGCCACGTTGACGCCCGCGCGCCTCAGATCACGGAGTCCGGCGTCGCCGACGCGCACCAGGTGGGCTTCCAGGGGCACGTCGACGGGCAGGGCGACGGCATGGCGCAACAGCGGCAACAGGATCGGCAGGAGCCACAGGCACGACAGCCACGCCATCCAGGCCAACGGGTGCGACGAGAACATCCATCCCGCCAGCAACAGGGCGGTGGCGGCCACCGGCACCAGGCTGCGTCGAAGATTGTCGAGCAGCTTGCCCCGCGACAGCCACGACAGCGGGTTGCGCTCAGCGCCCTTTCCCGCGCTCGGCACCCAGGGCAACAGCCAGGGGAGGAGTTGCCAGTCACCGCGGATCCAGCGATAGCGCCGTTTGGCGTCGGCCGCATAGCGCGTGGGGTAATCCTCGAACAGGCGCACGTCGCTGACCAGTCCGGCGCGCGAGTAGCAGCCTTCGAGCAGGTCGTGACTGAGGATGCTGTCGTCCGGGAACCGGTCCGCCAGCGCGGCCTCGAACGCATCGACGTCGTAGATGCCCTTGCCGACGAAGGAGCCCTCGCCGAACAGGTCCTGGTAGACGTCGGAAACCATGCGGGTGTAGGGATCGATGCCCGGCTCGCTGCCGAACATGCGCGCGTAGCGCGTGCTCGGTCGCCCGCTCTGGCTGGTGCCGACGCCCGGCTGCAGGATGCCGTAGCCCCTGGTGACCCGCCCCAGTGCGGGGTCGAAGCGCGCGTGGTTCAGCGGGTGCGCGAGGGTGGCGACGAGTTCCCGTCCCGCGTCGCGGGGCAACCGCGTGTCGGTATCCAGGGTGATCACGTAACGGACCTGCGCCAGCACTGCGACCTCGCCGGCGATCGCCAGGAAACCGGCATCCGTCGCCCCGTTGCGCAACAAGCGGTTCAACGCGCCCAGCTTGCCGCGCTTGCGTTCGTGGCCCATCCAGCAGGATTCGCGCGGGTTCCACTCGCGCGCACGATGGAACAGGAAGAACACGTCGCCGCTTTCCGGGGCATAGCGGGCGTTGAGCAGCCCGATCTGGTGCACCGCCCGCGCCAGCAACGCGTCGTCGCCGGGCAGGGTCTCCCGGTCGGCATCCAGGAAGTCGCTCAGCAGCCCGAAGTGGAGGTGGGGGTCGCGATTGGCGAGGAAGCGGACCTCGAGCCCCTCGACCAGGCGATCGACCCCTTCCACGCTCGCCAGCATGCACGGGACGACCACGAGGCTCCGGCAGTCGGTCGGGATGCCGAGCGAGAAGTCCATGCGCGGAAGCGGGCGTGGGGCCACGAGGAGGGTGGCGATCCAGTTCACCAGGGCGATGCCCAGTTCGCTGAAGACGACGACGGCCAAGGCGCCCAGCAGCCAGGCGACGACACCTTGTTGCGACATTCCGGCGCCTGCCGACAACAAGCCCCAGGTGAACAGTCCGGTCACCAGGGCGATGGGCGCGAGGTAGGCGGGGAGGGGGACGTGGCGGGCGCGCAGTCGCGATACGCGGGTGGACGTCGCCGATGCCGCCAGTGCCGCCTGGGTCCGTGCCACGCCGTCATCGACCAGGTAATAGCCGACGTGTGACTCGATGCCATCGGGCATCGCTGCTTCCGCACCGGACCGGGCCAGTCCCAGCACGAGCTCGGCGACCTCCACCTCGCCGGTGCCGCCCAGCCGCGCCATCTTCTCGACCATGCGGCGGTAGCTGTCGCGCGTGTGGAAATCCATCCGCGGGTAGGTGCCGGCGGGGTCCTCGCGCAGGCGCGCGTCGATCACGCTCGTGTTCTCCACGAACGTCCGCCAGTCCATCCGGGACAGGAAGCGCAGGCTGCCGATGCTGTTGCTGATCGAGACCTGGTCGGCGGCCTGCTGCTGGCTTTCCAGGTGGACCAGCGCCTCGACGCTGTGGCCCCCGTCCGCCACCCACTGCTCCAGCCAGGTGGTGGACATCGCCAGGACCGCGCCACGACCCTGCAGCCCCCGGGTCAGTTCGGACACGAAGGCGCCGGACAAAGGCGGCGAGGAGCGCGCCAGGTCGGCGACCACCATCACCAGTTCCTTCGGGTTCTCGGCGGCCGTCTCGTTCAACCGGCGGGTCCAGCCGCTCGCCAGGCGATGGTCGGCGCCATCCCGCATGACCCGGACGGCCATGCGTCGCAGGTTGTCGATCAGGGCCAGCCGCAACATGATCGGGATGGCCCACAGT
>JAUIJO010000318.1 GCA_030431185.1 Gammaproteobacteria bacterium
CTTCGTAGGATAGGTAGAGCCAAAGGCGAAACCCCATCATCACCACCCGATAACCGCGGCGACCTACCCAATGGCCACAAAAAAACCGATGGGCTTTGCTTCGCGCTGCCCATCCTACGGAGCTACGGAATCCCGCTCTTCGTAGGATGGGTAGAGCCGAAGGCGAAACCCATCATCGCCGACCGACATCACCGACGACGGGTGCGGATCGCGTGGCGCCATGCAGCGAGCGTCGCCCAGGCCAGCGTCGCGAGGATCGCGAGCAGGAGGCCGAGGCTGGAGACAAGCCAGGTCGAACCGCGATCGCCGCTGAAGTTGAGATCGAGGTTTCCCGCAAGACCGATGGAGAGCGGCAGCCACGCCACCGCACCCGCGGCCACCCAGCGCGACACGCGGACGACCCGGGTGCCGGCCGGACTGAGCACGCAGGCCGCGATCGCCGTGGCCACGAACACCAGCGCAGCCAGCAGGTTGCCCATCGGCAAACCGCCCGGCAGGCGCACCCCCACCACCGCGGCACCCATCAGCAGCAACAGCATCGAAAGCACCGCCAGGGCGAGCAGGACGGCGGCGGCAATACACCTCGCAATGGTCATGAAGGGTGTCCCGGGGATGTCAGGGGGGGCGGGCGGGCCCGATGCCGCCCACTTCTATCCTTCCTCGGCACGGCGCGCCAGTGCGCAAGTACCGCCTTCACGGCGCCCTCGCCCGACTCCCGCTTCACTGCCGCATGGATCTCAAGAGCGGCTACCCCTTCTGGGCGATCAGGAACGGCCTCGCGGCGCCCCGACCGCCGATCGAGCGTGACCTCGACGTCGACGTCGTCGTGGTCGGCGGCGGCATCACCGGCGCGCTGATCGCCGACGAGCTCGCCTCGCACGGGCACGACGTCGTCGTGCTCGAGAAACGCGACGTCGGCTGGGGCAGCACGTCCGCCAGCACCGCGCTGCTGCAGTACGAGATCGACACCCACCTGGTCGACCTCGCCAGGCAGCATGGCGAAGCCAACGCCGCGCGGGCCTACCTCGCTTGCGTCGAGGCGATCGACACGCTCGCCGACATCGCCGGCCGGCTGTCGGGCGTGGCTTTCCGGCGTTCCACCAGCCTGTACTACGCCAGCCGCAAGCGGCACGTCCGCGGACTGCGCGAAGAGTTCGACGCGCGCCTGCGGCATGGCATCGACGTGGAGTGGCTGGACACCGACGATGTCGAGTCCGCCTACGGCTTCAAGGCCGATGCCGCGATCCTCAGCCAGCAGGCCGCCCAGGTCGATCCCTACCGCATGGCCCAGCAGTTGCTCGCGGGACTGGCGCGACGCGGCACGGCGGTGCACGACCACGAGGAGATCGTCGACCTGCAGGCCACCTCGCGTCGCGCCACCCTGCGCACCGCGTCCGGCTTCACCCTGCGCGCCGGCCATGTCGTGCTGGCCTGCGGTTACGAGAACGAGCGCTGGCTGAAGAAACGCGTGGCGCAGAATCGCAGCAGCTATGCCTTCGTCACCGACCCCCTGCCGCCCGACCTCCTGCGACCGCTCGCCCACAGCCTGGTCTGGGAGACCGCACGCCCCTACCTCTACCTGCGCACCACGCCCGACCACCGGCTGCTGGTCGGCGGCGAAGACGATACCGTCGACGTCCCGGCACGCCGCGATGCGCGGGTGATGTCCAAGGCGCGCAAACTCGGTCGCAAGGTCGCGAAGCTGTTCCCGCACATTCCCATGCGCCCGGCCTTCGCCTGGGCGGGCACCTTCGCCGAAACCCGCGACGGCCTGCCCTGGTTCGGCGCCCACGAACAGTGGGGCCCCCGCGTACTGTTCGCGATGGCCTACGGCGGCAACGGCATCACCTACTCGGCGATCGGCGCCGGCCTGTTGCGCGCCACCATCGAGCGGCGGGCGCATCCGTTGAAGCGGCTGTTCTCGTTCGAGCGCGACGCCTGAGGCGTGGCCCGGTCCCGCGCCTCAGGCCCCACCCCTGAGCCCTAGCGGACCGTCATCGCACGCTGGTCCCAGCGCAGCTGCAAGGCCTGCTTGCCGCGCCACGCGCCGATGTGCACGTGGGGCGCCCGGGCATAGCCGTTGTTGCCGACGAAGCCGATCCGCTCACCCGCCTCCACGTGGGCGCCTTCCTCCACGACGAAACCCTGCAGGTGCGCGAGGGCGAACATCGTGCCGTCGGCTGCCTTCAGGACGACGCCGGAGGCACGGCTCTGGTGAGGCTGTCCCGGCAGGTTCGTCTGCGGGTTCACGTGCAGCTTCACGACCTCGCAGTCGCAGGGTGAGTACACGGGCTGGTTCCAGCCATACCAGTCCTCGTTGCTCAACCCATCGGTGCGATACAGCCTGAAGAAGCCGGGCGACGCGTCCTCGTCCAGGCCGGTGATCATGCAGTCCTGCCCGAGGTCGTCGCCGGGATAGGGCAGCTCGCCCGCCGCATGC
>JAUIJO010000068.1 GCA_030431185.1 Gammaproteobacteria bacterium
ATGCCACCGCCATGCGCTGCAAGGCGGTGAAGCAGGATGACGGCAGCTTCGTGATCAACGGCAAGAAGAGCTGGATCACCTCCGGCCCGGTGGCGCGCTACATCGTGCTGTTCGCCATGACCGACCCCGACAAGGGCGCCCGCGGCATCACCGCCTTCATGGTCGACACCCAGCGCGAGGGCTTCCATCGCGGCAAGACCGAACCCAAGCTCGGCATCCGCGCCTCGGCGACCTGCGAGATCGAGTTCACCGACTATGTCGCACGCGCCGAGGACGTGCTGGGCGACGAGGGCCATGGCTTCAAGATCGCCATGGGCGTGCTCGACGCGGGTCGCATCGGCATCGCCAGCCAGGCCATTGGCATCGCCCGCGCGGCCTACGAGGCGACCCTGGAGTACGTGCGCGAGCGCAAGGCCTTCGGCCAGCCGATCGGCGCCTTCCAGATGACCCAGGCCAAGATCGCCGACATGAAATGCAAGCTCGACGCCTCGCTGTTGTTGACGCTGCGCGCGGCATGGACCAAGGGCGAGACCGAGAAGAACGGGGGCCGCTTCAGCAACGAGGCCGCGATCGCCAAGCTGACCGCTTCCGAGGCGGCGATGTGGATCACCCACCAGGCCGTGCAGATCCATGGCGGCATGGGCTACTCCAAGGAAATGCCGCTCGAGCGCTACTTCCGCGATGCCAAGATCACCGAGATCTACGAGGGCACCAGCGAGATCCAGCGCCTGGTGATCGCCCGCAACGAGACCGGCCTGCGCTGAAGCCATGGACGCCTGCATGGGCATCGTCGCGTCGACCGCCGGACACGTCCGGCACGACGCGACCATGCGCGTGCGTATCGACGTGGGCGGCGCCGACATCAGTTCGCGTTCACGTCACGTGGCGTGCAATAGCCCCGTCCCCCACCCCTGAAACCCGAATGGCCTGCGCGAGAGCGCGGGCCTCACTGCAATGGACACCCCGTTTCCATGAGCACCGCCGACAAAGCGAAGAAGAAGACCTCCCCCGGGAACCCGGCCAAACCCCGCGTGGGCAGGCACGTCGCCCCCTCCGCGGCGCGCGTCGCCGCTGGCGGCGAACTGGTCGACAGCGTGTCGCTCGCGCCGATCATCGCGCAGATGCGCAAGCGCCTCCCCAAGGCCCGCCATGCAGAAGCCGAGGCTTTCGCGCGTGCCTTCTACCAGCGGATGGAGGACGACGAGCTGCCGATGCATTCGGCCGAGGGCTGGGCGGCCCTGGCCTGTGACTTCTTCGAGTTCGCCCGTTCGCGGAAGCCGCGGCAGGCATCGATCCGCCTGTTCAACCCGACCCTCGCGAAGCAGGGCTGGGAGTCGCCCCACACCGTGCTGCAGATCGCCAACGACGACATGCCGTTCCTGGTGGACTCGGTGACGATGCGCCTGGCGGAACTGGGCATAGGCGTCCACGTGCTGGGGCACCCGGTGGTCGAGTTCAAGCGCGATCGCAGCGGCAAGCTGCTGGCGGTCGGCGAGGGGACCGGCGAGTCGCTGATGCACCTGGAGATCGACCGGCAGTCGGCCGACACCATCCCCATGGTCGAGCAGGCCATCGCCTCCGTGCTGGCCGACGTGCGTGCGATCGTCGACGACTGGCGCAAGATGCGCGACAAGATGGTCGAGATTGCCGACGGGTTCTCCGACCGGGTCGCCCCGATCGACGCCGCCGGGCGGCAGGAAGCACAGGCCTTCCTGCACTGGGCCGCCAACAACCATTTCACCCTGCTGGGCTACCGCGAATACGAGGTCGTCAAGCAGAAGGGCGTTGAAGTCCTGCGCGCGGTCAAGGAAAGTGGGCTGGGCCTGCTGCGCGAGGCCGACGTCGGCAAGCCGCGCCTGCTGACCTCGCTCGCCGCGCACTATATGCCGCAGTCGGGTGCCGTCGATGCGCTGATCCTCACCAAGACCAACGCCCGCGCCACGGTCCACCGCCCCGGTTACATGGATTACATCGGCGTGCTGGGTTTCGACGACCAGGGCAAGCCGGTGAAGGAACAGCGCTTCCTCGGCCTGTACACGTCCAGCGCCTATACCAGCCGTCCGTGGGACATTCCCCTGGTGCGCGAGCGCCATGAGTACGTGATGGCGCACTCCGGCCTCGCGCCGGACAGCCACAACGGCAAGGCCCTGCGGCACATCCTCGAGACGCTCCCGCGCGACGAGCTGTTCCAGTCCAGCGGTCCGGAACTGCTGCACACGTCGATGGCGATCCTGGGGCTGCAGGAACGCGTGCGCAGCAAGTTGTTCCTGCGCCGCGACCGGTACGGCCGTTACTTCTCCGGCCTGGCCTACATCCCGCGCGACCGCTTCAACACCGAGGTGCGCCACCGCATCGAGGCGATGCTCAAGCGCATGCTGCACGGCGAGCACATCGACACCAACGTGATGCTGAGCGAGTCGCCCCTGGCCCAGTTGCACATGATCGTGCGGCCGAAGTCGGGCGACGCGATCCAGATCGACCATGCCGCGATCGAGGCCGAGCTGGCCCGCATCGTGCGCAACTGGCAGGACGACCTGCGCGACGCGCTCGTGCGCCGGCATGGCGAGAAGAAGGGCCTGCAACTGGGCAACAGCTATGGCAAGGCACTGCCGGCCGGTTACATCGAGCACTCCGGCGTCGACGCCGCGATCAACGATGTCGAGCATCTCGCCGGCCTGCGCGGCCCCGACGACCTGAGCCTCAGCCTGTATCGCTCGCATCCGGGCGAGGGCGGACTGCGCTTCAAGTTCTATCGCCAGTTCGACGACATCCCGCTCTCGGACGCGTTGCCGATGATGGAGAACATGGGCCTGCGCGTCATCGCCGAGCACCCCTTCCGCATCGTGCCCGAGACCGGCGAGACGCCGCTCTACATCCAGGACTTCGAGGTCGAGACCACGGGCGGCGACATCGACGTCAGTGGCCTCGACGAGGCCTTCGAGGAAGCCTTCGGCCAGATCTGGCGCGGCAATGCCGAGAACGACGGCTTCAATCGGCTGATCCTCGCGGCTGGCCTGTCCTGGCGCCAGGTCGCGATGCTGCGCGCCTACTGCAAGTACCTGCTGCAGGTGGGCGTGCCGTTCTCGCAGAGCTACGTCGAGCAGACCTTCACCCGCTATCCCCTGCTGGCCCGCCTGATGGTGGAGTTGTTCGAGGCGCGCTTCGATCCCAACACCGGCAACGAGAGCAAGGCCGAGATCAAGGCCGGCATGGCGCGCCTGAAGGCGCAGCTAGAGGGCCTGGCGCAGGGCGACGCGGCGACGCTCGCGAGCCTCGAACCTGTGGTCGATGCGCGTCAAGGCAAGCGCGATGCCCAGGTGGAGGCCACGCGCAAGGCGCTGCTCGCGCTGCTCGACCGCGTGTCCAGCCTCGACGAGGACCGGATCCTCCGCAGCTACATGGGCGTGATCGAGGCGACCCTGCGTACCAGCTACTACCAGTCGGGCGCCGGCGGCGCCGAGAAGGGCTACGTCAGCTACAAGTTCGATTCGGCCGAGGTGCCGGACCTGCCCAAGCCGCGTCCCTACCGCGAGATCTTCGTCTGCGGACCACGCGTGGAGGGCATCCACCTGCGCTTCGGACCGGTGGCGCGTGGCGGCCTGCGCTGGTCCGACCGACGCGAGGACTTCCGCACCGAGGTGCTGGGCCTGGTCAAGGCGCAGATGGTCAAGAACACCGTGATCGTCCCGGTCGGCTCCAAGGGCGGCTTCATCAGCAAGCGGCCCCCGGAAGGCGGCGATCGCGACGCGGTATGGGCCGAGGGCGTGGCGTGCTACCGCATGTTCATCAATGGCCTGCTGGACATCACCGACAACCTGGTCGAGGGCAAGGTCGTGCCGCCGGTCGACGTGGTCCGCCACGACCAGGACGATCCCTACCTGGTGGTCGCGGCCGACAAGGGCACCGCGACGTTCTCCGACATCGCCAACGGCATCGCCCGGGAGCATGGCTACTGGCTCGACGATGCGTTCGCCTCGGGTGGCTCGGTGGGCTACGACCACAAGGGCATGGGCATCACCGCCAAGGGCGCATGGGAGTCGGTCAAGCGGCATTTCCGGGCGATGGGTCGCGACAGCCAGAAGCAGGACTTCACCGCCGTCGGCATCGGCGACATGTCCGGCGACGTGTTCGGCAATGGCATGCTGCTCAGCAAGCACATCCGCCTGGTCGCCGCGTTCGACCACCGCCACATCTTCATCGATCCCGACCCGGACGCCGCGGCGACGTTCAAGGAACGCAAGCGGATGTTCAAGCTGCCGCGTTCGAGCTGGGCCGATTACGACGCCTCGCTGATCAGCAAGGGCGGCGGGGTGTTCCCGCGCACGGCGAAATCGATCGCGATCTCCCGCGAAGCCCGCGAGGCGCTCGGCATCGACGAGGCGGTCGAGGCGATGAGCCCGAACGCGCTGATGAGCGCGATCCTGCGTGCCCCGGTGGACCTGCTGTGGAACGGCGGCATCGGCACCTACGTGAAGGCCGCGAGCGAGGCCCAGGCCGACGTCGGCGACCGCGCCAACAACGCGTTGCGGGTCAATGGACGGGAACTGCGCTGCAAGGTGGTGGGCGAAGGCGGCAACCTGGGCCTGACCCAACTGGGCCGCATCGAGGCCGCCCTGCATGGCGTCCTGCTTAACACCGACTTCATCGACAACTCGGCCGGCGTCGACACCTCCGACCACGAAGTCAACATCAAGATCCTGCTCAATGGCCAGGTGCAGGCCGGGAAGCTGACCGTCCCCGCGCGCAACAAACTGCTGGCGGCCATGACGGACGAGGTCGAGGCACTGGTGCTCGTCGACAACTATCGCCAGAACCAGGCCATCAGCCTGATGGAACGCATGAGCGTGCCACGCCTGGGTTCCAAGCAGCATTTCATCCGCACGCTCGAATCGCAGGGCCTGCTGGATCGCCAGATCGAGTTCCTCCCCAGCGACGCGGAGATCTCCGAGCGTAAATCGCGCGGACAGGGGCTGACGCGGCCGGAGCTGTCGGTGCTGCTGTCGTATGCCAAGCTGGTGATCTACCAGCAACTGCTCGACTCCGACATCCCGGAGGATCCCTACCTGTCGAAGGAGCTGGTTCGTTACTTCCCGCAGCCCTTGCAGGACAAGTACGCCAAGGGCATGCAGCAGCACCGCCTGAAGCGCGAGATCATCGCCACGGCGGTGACCAACTCGATGGTCAACCGGATGGGCGCGACGTTCACCCTGCGCATGCAGGAGGACACCGGTCGCAGCGCCGCCGAAGTGGCCAAGGCATACAGCATCGCCCGCGAGGCCATCGATGCGCGCGGCCTTTGGGCGCAGATCGACGCCGTCGACGGCAAGGTCGCCGAGTCGGTGCAGATCGATGCCCTGCAGGTCATCTGGCACCTGATGCGCAGCATGTCGCGCTGGTTGCTGTCGCGCCCCGGGGCGATCCCGGAGATCACCGATGCGATGGCCCGTTACGGCGATGGCCTCGAGGCCGTGCGCAAGGCCTTGCCCGAATCGATGTCGGAGGTGCGTCGGGAGGGTTTCGAGCAGCGCCAGGCCGAATGGCGGAAGAAGGGGTTCCCGGCCGCCCTGGCCGAGCAACTCGCCGCGCTGCCGCTGCTCGAGTTCGCCTGCGACATCGTCGAGATCGCGCATGCGCGGCGGATGCCGCCGGCAGAGGTCGCCAGCGCCTATTTCAGCCTGGGGGCGGCGTTGCACATGCCCTGGCTGTACGAGCAGATCGACGCGCTGGAGGTGGACGGTCGCTGGCAGGCACTCGCGCGGGGCGCGCTTCGCGACGAACTGGGGATCCAGCAGCGCGCCCTGGTCGGCCAGATACTGTCGACGGGCGGCAAGAAGACGGCGCGCGCCAAGGTCGAGGCGTGGTTGAACCGGGACGACGCTTCGCTGCGTTTCACCCAGGCGATGCTGGCCGAACTGGTCAACCAGAAGTCGCTCGACTACCCGACCGTGTCGGTGGCGGTGCGGCGTCTCGCACAGGTCGCGGGTTCGGGCGCCTGAGCGCCCGGGTGGCTGCGCTGGCGATCCGCGTGGACGGGCCTGGAGCCCGTCCACGCCCGGGCTCGGGCAGGCGGGGTGCCCGGGTTATGCTGGCGGTGCCCTCCAGGAGCCGACCATGACCGACTCGCCCCGCATCGCCTTCCTCGCCAGCCCGGCCGAGGATGCCCTCGAGGCGTTGGAACAATTGACCGCGCACCACGGCCAGCTCGACCCCGCGGAGGCCGACGTGCTGGTGGCGCTGGGTGGCGACGGCTTCATGCTGCAGACGCTGCACCGCTTCGGCGCGCTGGGGAAACCGGTCTACGGGATGAAGCTCGGGTCGGTCGGCTTCATGATGAACCAGCACCGCGTCGACGGCCTGGTCGAACGCCTGCACGCGGCCGAGCCCTCGGTCCTGCGTCCACTGGAGATGGTCGCCACCACCGAGTCCGGGGCGACGGTGGGTTCGCTGGCCTACAACGAGGTCTCGTTGCTGCGGCAGACCCGCCAGGCCGCGCACCTCGGCATCGAGCTCAATGGCCAGACCCGCCTGGACGAACTGATCAGCGACGGCGTCATGGTCGCGACCCCGGCCGGCAGCACCGCCTACAACTTCTCCGCGCACGGCCCGATCCTGCCCCTGGGCGGCAAGGTCATCGCCCTGACGCCGATCGCCCCGTTCCGGCCCCGTCGCTGGCGCGGCGCGGTGTTGAAGGCCGACACCGAGGTGCGCTTCCGCGTGCTCGACCCCTACAAGCGCCCGGTCAGCGCCACGGCGGACTCCCACGAGGTCCGCGACGTGCTCGAAGTGACGATCCGCGAATCGCTCGACCGCACCGTCACCTTGTTGTTCGACCCCGAGCACAACCTCGAGGAACGCATGCTGGCCGAGCAGTTCACCAGCGGCTGAGCCCGGCGCCCGCCGCGGTGGATCTCAACATCCGAGACCGGGGCAGGGCACAATGGGCCCATGCCAGACCGTGATGCCGACCCGCTGATCGTCGCGATTTCCTCGCGCACCCTGTTCAACCTCGAGGACAGCCATGCCCTGTTCGAGAGCCAGGGCATCGATGCCTACGCCGCGTTCCAGCGCGAGCACGAGGACGACCTGTTGACGCCTGGCATCGCCTTCCCGCTGGTCAGGAAGCTGCTCGGCCTGAACGACGGCGCGCCCCCGGAGGCACCCCGGGTCGAGGTCATCCTGATATCGCGGAACTCGGCCGATACCGGCCTGCGGATCTTCAACTCGATCGCCCATCACGGCCTGGCGATCAAGCGCGCGGCCTTCAGCAACGGGGCCCCGCCGTTCCCCTACATCCGCCCCTTCGGGGCCGACCTGTTCCTGTCCACGCATGCCGAGGACGTGCGCAGCGCGCTGCTGGCCGGGGTGGCGGCGGCGACCCTGTTGCCGGCGCAGGCCCCGCAGGACCGTCACGAGCACCAGCTGCGCATCGCCTTCGACGGCGACGCGGTGATCTTCGGCGACGAGAGCGAACGCGTATCGCGCGAGGGCGGGCTGGCGGCCTTCACCGAACACGAGCGCGCGAAGGCCGGGGAGCCGCTCTCCGGCGGGCCGTTCCGCGGCTTCCTCGATGCGCTCCACCGCCTGCAGGCCGCGTTCCCGGTGGGGCAGGACTCGCCGATCCGCACCGCGCTGGTGACCGCCCGTTCCATCCCGGCCCACGAGCGCGTGATCCGCACGCTGAGGGAGTGGGGCATCCGGCTCGACGAGGCGCTGTTCCTGGGCGGTCGGGCCAAGGGGCCGTTCCTCGAAGCGTTCGGCGCCGACATCTTCTTCGACGACTCCGCCCACAACATCGAATCGGCACGCGGCCTGGTCGCGGCCGGCCATGTCCCGCACGGGGTCGCGAACACGGGTTGATGCGTCTGGACGGCGCCGGTACTCAGGACGGGCCGGTGCCTTCGTCCAGTCGCAGGTCGATGTCGCTGATCTTCCAGCGCAGCCCGTGCCGCGTCATGGTCACGTCGATCTCCTCGCCCTCGGCGTCCACGAGGGTCGCCTTGAAGCTCGAGAGCGATTCGAAGCGGTAGCGTGCGTCCTCGAAGGGGTCGCGCGCCGGCACGTCCTTGTAGATGTCGTTGCGGGCCACGCTGTCCCGACTGGTGCGGTGCCAGAGGCTGCGGCCCTGCAACAGTGCGCCCACGCCGACCGGCGTGGCCATGGTCTCGATCGCGGCACCGCTGAGGTTGCTGGCGACGGACAGCGCGAAGGCGCCCAGCACGCTCTCGCGGACCTTCTCGCCCGCGCGGCGGGCCATGTAGTCGTCGGCCTGGGCCTTGAGGCTGCTGCGCACCGCCGGGAAGTCGACGTGGCGCGAAAGGGCGGCGCTGTCGTTCCTGTCGATCGCCGAGCGGATGCCCCTGACCGCCCAGAACGGACCGGCCGCCCACAGGGCCGACAGCAGGAGGACCAGGGCGATGCTTGCCGCGATTAACTTCTTCATGTCGATGCCGTCGTTGGAGCCTGGCCCGAGCTTACCCGCTGTCCCGCGCGCGTGGGCACGGGACAGCGGGGACCGTGACGGCAGCCCGCGGGGGGCCGCTGGCCGGCGTCAGAACCTCAAGGCGTATTCCCGCGACTCGATGGGCGCCATGCGGGTCTGGTCGTGGAGCTCGAGCTGGCGCAGCTCGAACGGCCGGCCATAGCCCTTTGGCAGGTGCGCGCGATCGAACGCGAGCGTCAGGCGCCGTTCGCCGGCTTCGAACCAGTTGGCCGCGTGTGCCTGCGACACGGGGGCCATGGCGCCATCCGCGGCGGTGGCGTAAAGCGTGCCACGCACCTCGAAACGCCCGGTCGAGGCCACTTCGATCGGCAGCGATACCCGCAGGCGACCCGGGTCCGCCTCGACGTCGCCGGTGAGGCGCGCCGTCGGTGCGGCGACCGCGAAGGCGGTCCGCGCGTCGCGGGCGACTTCGCCGTCGTTGGCGAAGACCTGCAGTTCCCACAGTCCGCCGGCAGTGCCGCTTGCCCCGGGCAGCGTGAAGCGCGCGATGCCGCGGCCATCGCGGCCGCCACGCACCGCGACCGGCGTGCTGCTTCCGTCGGGCGAGACGAGGAGGGCCTGCGCCTTGCCCTGCACCGGGCGTCCACCGCGCTCCATGTCGACGGCGACCTGCATGCGGCCGCCGGCCAGCACCTGCTGGCGATCGGGACGGGCACGCAGGACGACGTCGCTTTGCGGCTCGTACACATGGACCACGTAATCGCCGCGGGCATCGTCGGCCTGCAAGCGGTAGCGACCGGCCCCGGCATCGAGCTTGACGATGGACGTCCCCGCGCCGACGGGCATGCCGGCGGCCTGCAGTTGCGTGCTGTCGGCGAGCGACTGCAGTTTCACCGCGCGTCCGCCCTGGCTGACGCGCAACGCCGCGGGGGCCATCGCGCGCGCGCCGCGCGCCGGGCTCACCCGGATCAGCGCGCCGGGCGCGGTCGTGCTGACATCGACCCCCCGCGCGAGCGCGGCGCCGTCGACCGTCATCCAGTATTCGCGGCTCTCCGCTTCGAACGGCGTCGCGGCCTCCAGTCGTGCCGTCGGATCCAGCTTCCATGCGTAGCTGACGGCCTGGTGCTCGTGATCGCCGGTCGGGGGCGGCAGGGTCACCAGGCGCTGGGGGACCTGGTCGTCCGGAGACGCGGGTCGCAGGGGCGTCGCCGCGGATGCGGCGGTCGTGGCCATCGCCAGCAGCAGGGGCAGGGTCGCGGCCTTGAGGGCATGGGATTGGATGCGCATGTTCATGTCGTGTTCCCTCACTGTTGCATGTCGCTGCGGAGGATGGTGTCGAGCCTGAAGCAGGCCCGGCGGCTCTGGTTGTGGCTCAGCGGCTCGCGGTCGCGCGTGCGGCTCTTGTCCACGAACCACACGCTGCCGGCGGCCGATTGGCTGCTGCATTCAAGGAAGCCATCCGAGCAGTCGTCCAGCCAGTTCTGGGTGGTTTCCAACCCGACGTTCTCGGCATAGCCGCCGCAATAGCTGTCGGAGTCCCAGATCGCCGATTCGACGTCGCTGCCGACGACGCTGCGGAAGGTGCGCGGCAGTCCCGGGCGGCCGGGCGTCCCGTAGAGGTATTGGCCGTTGTAGACCGCCATCCAGCTTTCCTGCTGCATGCGCACGGCATCCGACTTGTAGCCCAGCAGCCAGCCCAGCGACTGCTCGAACACGTTGCCGTTCATGACCGCGTCGGCCAGCGGCGTCCCCGCCGAGGACGGCGCCAGGGCGTTCACCCGCACGACCTTGTCGATGATCGCCGGATACCGGCTGTCCCAGGTCGGGTTCGACAGGATCCAGCGCATGACGTTGCCACCATTGGAGTGGGTGACGACGATCAGGCGGGTGATGCCGCGCTGGTTGATGAAGCTGGTCAGCTGGCCGGCCAGGCAGCCGGCGGCGCGGCTGTCCCACATGTACTGTTCGAAATCGCAGTTGATGACGGTGTAGTTGGCCGGACTGGACAGCCCCTGGCGGACCGAGTCGACCATCTGCGGCTTCCAGTAGTCCTGGTAGGCGTTGGTCTGTTTGCCGGTGCCGTGGACGAAGGCGACGCCGGTGACGTCGGCGGCGTGCGCGGAGGGCGCGAGCATGGCGAGGAAGAGCGAGCCCAGGACAGGGCCGCAAGCGAGCTTGTGCATGTTGACATTCCCTTGTTCGATGCGGCCGATGCCTACGGCATGTGCCGCGGAGGATCTGCTTTCCTGCGTTCCCCTCGACGCATCGCATTCGAAGATACCCGTACGTATGGGTATGTCATGCGGCGCTGCAATGATTCAGGGAACGGACATCACAAAAACGGGCTCCCGCTCCGCCCGCCCGTCCCCGCGGTGGCGCGGTTCAGAATTCCAGGTCCAGCGAGGCGCACAGGTAGTCGACGAAGGGCGCCATCGCCTTGAGATCGGTCTCCAGGCGCTGGCGCAGTCGCGGACCGGTCATGGTTGCGTCGGTGATGGACCGGCTGACGACGAAGTTCTTGCGCCGGAGGTCCCGGGCGTGTTCGAACTCGGGAGGGAAGCCGCGCGGCATGCGGGTGAGCATCTCGCTGTCGTCGAGCCCGTAGCGTCGTTCGAACGCGGGATCGTGCGCGGCGCGGCCCCAGCTGTCGGGATTGTCGAGGATGAAGTGGCGGATGCGGCGCAGGCTGTCGGGCGAGGGGTGCCAAAGCCCCGCCGCGATGAAGCAGCGACCGCGCTGCAGGTGGATGTAGAAGCCGGGAGCGTCGAGGTTCTTGCTGCGCTCATGGAACAGGCGCGCCCCTTGCCAGGACTTGTAGGGCGACTTGTCCTTGCTGAAACGGGTGTCGCGGTGGATGCGGAACAGCGAGCCGGCCACGCCCTTCGGCACCGAGCGGTAGTGCAGGCTGACCTCCGCCAGGGCCGGCTGGAGATCGGCGAGCAGTTGCCGGAATGGCTCGCGCACGTGCGCTTCGTACGCCTCCTTGTGGGCGTGGAACCACTCGCGGCTGTTGTGCCGACCCAACTGCTGCAGGAACTCGAAGCTGGCATCGCTGAAATAGCGGCTCATGGTGTCTCCGTGGGGTCGGGCATCAGGCCCTGGCCGATCTCGTGCCGCCATGCATCGAGGCTGTCGAGCAGGGCGAGGCGGTCGCTGTCCCCGGCGTGCTCGGCGCGCAGGGCCGCGATCTCGGCGAGATGGCGCGCCACGCCGGTCCCGGGATCGCGCCAGCGGTCACGACGGTATGCATCCCAGCGGTCCGACTCGCCCGCCGACAGGGTGTCGGGCCAGTTGCGGGCGCGATACCGGAACAGCAGTTCGGGCAGGCGGGTATCGCGGAAGCCGAAGGCGCGCTCGCCCAGGGCGGCGGGCGGGGTGCTGCGCACTTCGGCGAGCAGGCGTTTGTCGCCGTCGCCGATGAAGCCGTCGTATAGGGAGGCATCCACGTCGGAAGGCGCCCGCTCACGGCCGTCGTCGAAGACGCGGCGCAGCTTGTCGGCGAGCGCCGGACCCGCCTCGCGCAGCAGCGCGGCGTGGCGCTCGACCCGTGCTGGATCGATGCACAGGCGCGCCAGGTCAGCGGGACGCAGGTGCTGCCAGGCCACCAGGGCCGGGCAGCGGTTGAGGTGGATCTCCTTGAGCGCGATCCGCGCCTCGCCCTCGGGCAGGTCGGCGGCGGGCGTGTACAGGCGGTCGGCGATGTCGGGCGCATCGAGTTCGAGGAGACGCTCCGGCGACTGCTCCAGGTCGAACACGATGATGCGGTTGTCGATGCGCGGATGGCGTGCGAGCGGGATCACCGGCGCCGCGCACATGCGGCTGGCGGGAAAGCGCTGGGACACGTGCAGGACCGGCGCCATCGCCACCACGTCCAGCAGGCTCGCCGCGAAGCGCTTGTTGCGCAATTGAAGGGCATAGTCCCACAGCCGCGGCTGGGCCTTGCGGAACAGGCGGGCCAGGGCGATGAGCGCGCGCACGTCGGAGAGCGCCTCGTGGGCATCGCCCTCGCGGACGCCGTTCGCCTCGGCGAGGTGCTCGAGCCGGAACGAGGTCGCCCCGTCCTCGCGGCGCGGCCATGCCAGGCCCTCGGGACGCAGCGCATGCCAGAGCCGGAACACGTCGAGCAGGTCCCAGCGCGAATTGCCGTTGCGCCACTCGCGCTCGTAGGGATCGTGGAAGTTGCGGAACAGGCCGTGGCGGACGAACTCGTCGTCGAACTTGAGCGAGTTGTAGCCCAGCGAACAGGTCTGGGGGCGCGCCATCTCCTCGTGGATGCGCGACAGCGCCTCGGCCTCGGTCACGCCCGCGCGGTCGGCCATCTGCGGCGTGATGCCGGTGACCAGGGTCGCGCCCGGCGAGGGCAGCAGGTCGTGCGCGGGTTTGACGAAGAAGCTGATCGGCGCTTCGACGGGCTCGAGGTCCAGGTCGGTGCGGATCGCGGCGAACTGCGCGATGCGGCTGGTGCGCGGGTCGGTGCCGAAGGTCTCGAGGTCGTAGAACAGGAAACTGCCGGCCATCAGGCGACGCC
The DNA here is from genome assembly GCA_030431185.1 of Gammaproteobacteria bacterium. GTDB lineage: Bacteria > Pseudomonadota > Gammaproteobacteria > Xanthomonadales > Xanthomonadaceae > Marilutibacter. Next base: position 12,969 of record JAUIJO010000068.1, read on the forward strand.
CCTGTCGTGGCCTGGCAAGGGCGCCAGGCGGGCCAGCACGAGCGCATCGACGACGTCCCAGTCCAGGGTCGCCAGCGTGTCGTGGCCGCGCGTGAGCTCGACGAGCAGTTCCCGCTGCACCCGCCCGCGCTCGTAGGCCATCGCGTACGGGAAGCGATGGAAGCTGACCATCGAGTAGCGGGGCATGAAGCGGTCGGGATGGCG
>JAUIJO010000069.1 GCA_030431185.1 Gammaproteobacteria bacterium
GCATGCGGGGCATCTTCAGTTTCCTGTGTCGTGTGCGTACTTCTTCTCGCCCGCCGTGATGGCCAGGTCCAGGCGATTCTCGAGCGGCGGCAACGGGCAGGTCGCGAACGGCGTGAACGCGCACGGCGGGTTGTAGGCCTGGTTGAAGTCGATCCGCACGCGGCCGTCCGCAGTGGGCGGATCGGCGTACAGGAAGCGGCCGGCGCCGTAGCTTTCGTGCCCGCTAGTGCGATCGGCGAACACCAGGAACAAGCGCCCATCGCCCTCGTCGAGGGCTTCGAGCCGGTAGGACTGGCCATCGCGCTGGAACTCCACGACGCCGGGGTTGGGCGTGTCGTCGAGCGTGCCGATGATGTTGCCGACCGGCAGGGTCGTCCCGGGCGGATGCGCGGTGAACGTGCCTTCCACCTGCCAGTCCGGATCGGCGGTCCAGTAGTCCAGGCCCTTGAACTGCGTGCGCGTGGCGGCGTCCGCGTGCTTGACCCGCAGGGCGTAGCGGTCGCCCCGCTTGAGCACGGTGATCAGGCCCTTGCCTTCGTCGAAGCCGATCACGCTGGGACCGGCGGGCTCGTCGTCGGCGCGGATCGACGCCACGCCGGTCATCGGCTCGCCGTCCAGCGTGAGCGCCACGTCCTTGTCGGGGACGAAGCGAAGGCGACCGTCGCGCAGTTCGATCATGCCGACGTGCGCGGGCCCCACGCCCAGCCGGATGCCATTGTCGGCATCGCTGCCGAAGTAGTGCGGGCCGGGCTCGACCCAGTGCAGGCCCACCAGGCTGGTCCAGCCATCGGGCCGCGTCAGCGCCTGCACGCGCTCGCGGCGCCATCGTTGCTGTTCGGCCTGGAAGGCCTCTTCCTGAACGCTCATCGCCTTTGCATCCACCTTCTTGCCTTCGTTGTCGTTGCCACAGCCGGCCAGCGCCACGCCTACGGCCACCACCCCCATCACCACGCATGCCCTCAGCATCTGCTCATCGCCCTCGCAGGAACCAACGATCGATTTCGGGCAGGCCGAAGCGTGCCCAGGTCGGACGCCCATGATTGCATTGTCCGGAGCGTTCGGTCGCCTCCATCTCGCGCAACAGGGCATTCATCTCCGGCAGCGTGAGGCGCCGGTTGGCGCGGACCGCGCCATGGCAGGCCATCGTCGACAACAGTTCGTCGCGCGCCGCCGCCACCCGTCGCGATTCACCGTGCTCGCGCAGGTCGGCCAGCACGTCGCGCAACAGGGCTTCGACGTCACCGTGCGCGAGCAGGGCGGGCACGCTGCGCAGGGTCAGGGACTGCGGCCCGCTGCGCGTGACCTCGAAGCCCAGCGCCGCGAGCGTGGCGGCTTCGCGTTCGGCGACATCGGCCTCGCGTTCCGACACCGCCAGGCTCGCCGGCACCAGCAGGGGCTGGGTGCGCAGGCCCTCGCCATCATGCGCGGCCTTGAGCTTTTCGTAGCCGATCCGCTCGTGCGCGGCATGCATGTCCACGACCACCAGGCCTTCGGCGCTCTCTGCGAGGATGTAGATGCCATGCAGTTGCGCGAGCGCATAGCCCAGCGGCGGCAGGCTGGCGTCGTCGCCCGGCGGGAGCGGTGGCGCGACGGGTGTCGCCTGGCTGGCGCCGCCGTTGCCGTACAGGGCCGCGTAGCCGCTGCGCGCTTCGGCGACCTGCGACAGGCCCAGCGGCGCCTGCGGCATGTAGCCACCGCCCGAGGCAGGGCCTTGGCCATGGAAGGCCATGCCCGCCGGGGGCGCCAGGCCCGCAGCGGAGTCCACGGCAACGCCCGCGCCCGCTTCGACCCCGGCCCGTGTACCGGCAAGGGCTTCATGCAGCGTCCGGTAGACGAAGTCGTGGATGAGGCGCGAATCGCGGAACCGCACTTCGTGCTTGGCCGGATGCACGTTGACGTCGACCCGGCGCGGATCGAGTTCCAGGAACAGCACATAGGCCGGGTGGCGGCCATGGAACAGGACGTCGGAGTAGGCCTGCTTGACGGCGTGGGCGATGCTGCGATCGCGCACCGAACGCCCGTTGACGAACAGGTACTGCTGGTCGGTGCTGGCGCGGTTGTAGGCCGGTTGCGCGATCCAGCCGTGCAGGCGGAGGCCCGCGGCCGCGTGGTCCACGCGCAGGACGTTGCGGGTGAATTCCTGGCCCAGGGTTTCGTGAAGCCGGCCATCCGACAGCAGCGAGGGGGCGCCGCCGGACCCGCCCTCGCCTTTCCAGCGCCGCGAGGGCTTGCCGTTGTGCGACACGCGCAGCTCCACGTCCGGGCGCGCCAGCGCCAGTTGGCGCAGCCATTCCTCGATGTGGCCGAGCTCCGTGCGTTCGGCGCGCAGGAACTTGCGTCGCGCGGGCACGTTGAAGAACAGGTCGCGCACTTCCACGGTGGTGCCCTGCGGGTGCGGGCGCGGCATCACCTCGCCGACCCGACCGCCATCGATCTCCAGCACGCTTCCGTGCTCGTCATCGGCGCGGCGCGTGCTCATCGCGAAGCGGCTGACCGAAGCGATCGACGGCAGCGCCTCGCCGCGGAAGCCCAGCGTCGCCACCCCTTCCAGGTCGTCCAGCGAGGCGATCTTGCTGGTCGCATGGCGCGACACCGCCAGGGGCAACTCGCCGGCGGGGATGCCGCTGCCGTTGTCGCGGATCCGGATCAGGCGCACGCCGCCTTCCTCCAGGTCGATGTCGACGCGGCTGGCCCCGGCATCGAGCGCGTTCTCGACCAGCTCCTTGACCACCGACGCCGGCCGCTCGACGACCTCGCCGGCGGCAATCTGGTTGATGAGGGTGTCGGGCAGCGGGCGTATCGTCACGGGCATCGCATCGGGGTCGTCACAGAAGGCAACGGCACCTCGCGGTGCCGTTCGGGTGGATGCCTCGATGATAACGAACCCGCGGGCCCTCCGCGGAACCCGCGCGGGCCCCCGCTCAGGGACTGCCGCCGGGGCCGCTTGCGGAGGCCATCTCGGCGCTGGCACGGGCGGCATACATCGTGCCCGGCGGCGGCTGGCGCTCGAAATAGGTGCTCACGCCTTCGAGCACCGCATTGGCCAGCTTGCGCTGGTACCCCGGATCGGTGAGCAGGCGCTCTTCCTCGGGATTGGAGATGAAACCGGTCTCGACCAGCATCGCGGGCATGTCGGAGGTGCGCAGCACGGCGAAATTGGCCTGTTCGACCCGGCGCTTCTGGCCCACCCGGCCCAGGCTCTCGAGCACGTGGTCGGCCGCCTCGCCGGAAGCTTTCATCTGCCCGCTCTGGGTCAGGTCGATCAACACCGACGCCAGCGTGTTGTTGGTGCTTTCCAGGCGCACGCCACCGATCAGGTCGGCGGCGTTCTCCTTGTCCGCCAGCCAGCGCGCGCGCTGCGAAGTGGCGCCACGCAGCGACAGCACGTAGACCGAGGCACCGCGGGCCGCGCGGTTCTCGGCGGCATCGGCATGGATCGACACGAAGATGTCGGCCTTGGCCTGGCGGGCCAGCACGGCGCGCCGGTTCAAGGGGATGAACACGTCGCTGTCGCGGGTGAGGAACGCCTTCAGCCCGGGCGTCGCGTTGATCTGGCGGGCCAGCTCGCGGCTCACGGCCAGGGTGACGTCCTTCTCGCGCTTGCCGTTCTTGCCGATCGCGCCCGGGTCCTGGCCGCCATGGCCCGGATCGATGGCGACGATCAGCGGCCGCAACGCGCGTTCCGAGATCATCTTGCTCACCTGCGCCGGCGTCGGCGCGGGGGCCGGCGGGGTCGCGGGCACCACCGTGGCCGGGCGGCCCGTGGCGATCGTCGTCGGGATGCCGCTGGCGGGCACGCTGGCCGCCATGGCGGTGACCGCGTTCCCGCCGGTGGCGGGTGGCGCCGCAGCGGCGGAAGCGGAGGCCCGCGACGCCTCGGCGCGCGCGGCGATCTCACTGATCAGCCGGGTCGTGGCCGCCGCCGAAGCGGCAAGGTCGGGTTCGCCGGATGGGGCCGCCGATGGCGTGGCGGGCGCGGGTACAGGCGCGGTCGAGGGGGCTGCGTGGGCGGCCACGGCCTGCGGTGCCGGTGCACCGGCGCCGTCCCCCGGCCATTCCAGCACCAGTACGGGCCCTTTCGCGCCGGGTTCGATACGCGGCTTGAGCACGGCGATCGGCTGCGCGAGATCGAACACGATGCGGATGGTCCCGGCGACGGGATGCCCGGTGCGCACGCTCTTGACCACGCCCGAGGCAGCGGGAAGCGCCATTCCTTTGGCGAGCTCGGAGCCCGGGAAGTCGACCACCAGGCGGTCCGGGCCGGACAGGCTGAGGGTGCTGACCTCGCCTTCGGCGTCCATCACGATCTCGGCGCGGGTGCCGGTGGCGCCGGTGCGGAGCTGGAGGTCCTTGATCTGGGCGGCGTGCGCGAAGTTCCAGGCCAGGGCGCTCAGCAGCGCCAGCCCCATCAGATACTTCTGCACGGTGGCCCCCTTGATTCGCATGGGGGCTAGTCAAGCACCACTTTTGGGCTTTTGCAAGCCATTTTTTCTTTACGAATCCGTCACCTGCCGCCACTTCCTGCGAGATTATTCAGGAAGGGGCCGCAACTGGAGGGGTCAATACGCCAGGGATGCCAGCCACGCGACGCCCCCAGCGCTGGCCGGTACCAGCCGCGCGGAGCGCCCTTCGCCGGCCACGGCCAGCTCCACCAGCAGGTCGGCCGCGGGCAGCGCGCCCGCCCCCCGCTCGGCCCATTCCACCAGCCACAACCGGGTTTCGTCGGCATCCAGGCCCAGGTATTCGAGTTCGCCCGCGTCGGCGATCCGGTACAGGTCCAGGTGCCAGGCCTCTCCGCCTTCCGCGAGCGGATACCGCTCGACCAGCGTGTAGGTGGGGCTGCGGATGGTGCCGGTCACCCCGAGCGTGCGCAGCAGCGCCCGTGCCAGGGTGGATTTGCCGGCCCCCAGGTCGCCGCGGAGGTAGACGACGGCGGTGGGCGGTCGGCTGTGCGCGAGGTCCGCGCCCAGGGCCTCGGTGGCCTCGACGCCATCGAGTTGCAGCTCCCGTATCGATTCATGCATCGCGTGGACCCTCGACATCCGGACAGGGGTTGCCCAGGCGTCGAAGCCAGGGCATGAGGTCGCTGGGCAGCAGGCCGCGCTCGCCGCCCGAGCGGACCGCCTCGTCGGCGGCCGCGGAGTGCAGCAGCGCGCCGAGGCTGGCGGCCTCGAAGGACGGCAGGCCCTGTGCGCGCAGGGCTGCGACCAGGCCGCACAGGACGTCGCCCATGCCGCCCACGGCCATGCCGGGATTGCCGGCGCCGACCAGCCGCGGCGTGTGACCGGGCGCCGCGACGATGGTGCCGGCGCCCTTCAGGACCACCACGCTCCGGTATCGACCCGCCAGGCGCTGCGCGGCGGCCAGCCGGTCCGCCTGCACGGCAGCGGTCGTGGTGGCGAGCAGGCGAGCGGCTTCGCCCGGGTGCGGGGTCAGGATGCAGTCCGCCGGCAGGTCCGCGCTGCCTGCTTCGGCGGCCAGCAGGTTCAGGCCGTCCGCGTCGACCACGCACGGTCGGCCCGCCGCGATCACCGCGGCGAACGCCTCGCGCCCCCAGTCCGACTGCCCCAACCCGGGACCGACCGCGACCACGTCGCTGCCCGCCAGCAGGGCGGCCAGCTTGTCCGGGATGCCCGCGTCCATCGAGTGCCCCATGGCCTCGGGTGTCCGGGCCAGGAGGGGCCCCAGATGGTCGGCGCGGGTGGCGACGTCGACCAGTCCCGCGCCCCCGCGAAGCGCGGCCTCGGCCGCCAGCAGGATGGCACCGCCATGCCCGAGGTCGCCTCCGACGCACAGCACGCGCCCGTTGTGTCCCTTGTGGCTGTCGCGGCGGCGGGTCGGCAGCCGCGACAGGTCGGCGGCGACCCACTGCTCGGCCACGGGGACCGCGTCGGCGAAGTCGGCGCCCTCCAGTCCGAGGTCGGCGAGGTGGACGCTGCCGACGTGGTCGAGCGCGGCGCCGGTGCCCAGCCCGGCCTTGCGGGCGAGGAACTCGATCGTGTGGGTGGCCACGATGGCCGGCCCGGGGACCGCACCGGTCCCGGCATCGACGCCGCTGGGGCAGTCCAGCGCCAGGACGGGCAGACCCGCGGCGTTGATCGCTTCGACCAGGTCCGCTGCATCGCCGTCGACCGCTCGCGAGAGTCCGATCCCGAACAGCGCGTCGACGACCACGTCGGTCCCCGGCAGGGTGCCATCGAACATCGACACCTCGCCCCCGTCCTGCATGTACCGCGCCGCGGCCGCGGCCCCCGGTCCGCCCGCGGGCGCGTGCGCGGGCAGGCGTACGACCATGACCCGCCGTCCCGCGCCGTGGGCGAGCCGCGCCAGCTCGTAGCCATCGCCGCCGTTGTTGCCAGGGCCGCAGGCCACGAGGATGCGCATCGCGCGGGGCCACCGCGCCAGCAACAGCTGCCAGGCCGCCTGGCCCGCACGACGCATCAGGACGCCTTCGTCGCCCAGGCGACGCGTGGCGTTCGCCTCGAGCGTGCGCAGGGCCTGGATGGAATGGAGCGCGGCATCGTGCATCGGTCGATTTTATACTGGCGACCGGATGATGCCGTCGCCCGCTCCCGATATCCCGGACCCCCACGCCCTTGCAGGGCGCATCCGCATGCTGGCGAAGGAGTTCGGCTTCCAGCGTTGCGGCATCGCGCCCATCGAACTGGGCGAGGATGAAGCCCACCTGCGCAGCTGGCTGTCGGAAGGCCTGTACGGGACGATGGACTGGATGGCGCGGCATGGCGACATGCGATCGCGGCCGGCGGCACTGATCCCCGGCACCGTGCGGGTGATCTCCGTCGGCCTGGACTACGGGCGCAACGATGGCGACGAGGCCTGGCACACGCTGGGCGATGGCGAACGCGCCTATGTCGCCCGGTACGCGCTGGGACGCGACTACCACAAGCTGATGCGCCAGCGCCTGCAGCGCCTGGCCGAACGCATCGCCGCGGAGGTGGGGCCCTTCGGCCACCGGGTGTTCGTCGATTCCGCGCCCGTGCTTGAGCGAGCACTCGCCCGCAACGCCGGGCTCGGCTGGATCGGCAAGCACACCTGCCTTATCGACAAGGATGGCGGCTCGTGGTTCTTCCTCGGGGAGATCTACGTCGACCTGCCGCTGCCGGTCGACCCGCCGGCGGGCGCGCACTGCGGCAGTTGCACGCGCTGCATCGACATCTGCCCCACCGCGGCGATCGTCGCGCCCAACCGCCTGGACGCGCGCCGGTGCATTTCGTACCTGACCATCGAACACGAGGGTGCGATTCCGGAGGAACTCCGGCGACCGATGGGCAACCGCATCTTCGGCTGCGACGACTGCCAGCTGGTGTGTCCGTGGAACAAGTTCGCCAAGCGCAGCGACGAGCCCGACTTCCGCGCCCGCAACGACCTGGACCGGGCCAGCCTGGCGCAGTTGTTCGCCTGGGACGAGGACGAGTTCCTGCGTCGCACGGAAGGCTCGGCGATCCGCCGCAGCGGCCACGAGCGCTGGCTGCGCAACATCGCCGTCGCGCTGGGCAACGCGCCCGGGACGCCCGCGGTCGTCGCGGCGCTGGAATCGCGGCGCGACGACGCCAGCGCGCTGGTGCGCGAACACGTGGAATGGGCGCTGGCCCAGCACCGCGGCGGCTGAGCGCGACCGCGAGCGCGGTCCGGGCGGTCAGCCCTTGCGCAGTTCCGCCAGCAGCGCGCGCGTGACCGGATCCCCGGCCTCGGCCTCGCCCGACAGCGCGGGCAGGAGCCGGTTGGCCAACTGCTTGCCCAGTTCGACGCCGAACTGGTCGAACGCGTTGATGTCCCACGCAACCGACTGCAGGTAGACGCTGTGTTCGTACAGGGCCAGCAGCGCGCCGAGCGAACGGGGCGTCAGCGCATCGAGCAGGATCGTGGTCGTCGGCCGTCCACCGGCGTAGGCACGGTGCGGGTCGTCGCTGGCCTGGCCGTTCGCGAAGGCCTCGGTCTGCGCGAGCAGGTTGGCATGCAGGGCGCGGTGGTTCTCGACGTGGGGGGTGTCGCCGCGCACGACGCCGATGAAGTCGGCGGGAATGATCGACGTACCCTGGTGCAGCGCCTGGAAGAAACTGTGCTGGGTGTCGGTGCCCACCCCGCCCCACCACACCGGCACGGTGTCGCCGGCCACCGGCGAGCCGTCGCGTCGCGTCGACTTGCCCAGGCTCTCCATGACCAGCTGCTGCAGGTAGTTCGACAGCAGCTTCAGGCGGTCGTCGTAGGGCAGCACCGCCTGGGTCGCATGGCCGAGGGCACTGCGGTTCCAGAGGGCGGTGATCGCGTGCCAGGCCGCCAGGTTGCGTTCCAGCGGCGCCTCCAGCACGTGGACGTCCATCTCCGCCGCACCGGCCAGGAAGGCCTCGAAGGCGTCCATGCCGATCGCCAGGGCGATCGGGAAGCCCACCGCCGACCACAGCGAATAGCGACCGCCGACCCAGTCCCACATCGGCAGGATGCGCTCGGGCGGGATGCCGAAGACGTCGGCCGGGCGTTCGGTGTTGGCCGACACCGCATACAGGCGCGTGGCGGCCCCGTCGCCCAGCCAGTCGGCCAGCAGGCGCCCATTGAGCAGGGTTTCCTGGGTGCTGAACGTCTTGGAGATGAGGATGCCCGCCGTGCGCGCCGGATCCAGGCCGGCCAACACCCGTTGCGCGGCATGGCCGTCGACGTTCGAGAGGAAATGCACGCGCAGCCGCGCATCCCCGCGCTGCAGCGCATCCACGGCCAGGCGGGGGCCGAGGTCGGAGCCGCCGATGCCGACGCTGACGACGTCGGTGACGCCGCTGTCTTCGACCGACGCGACCAGGGCACGCATGCGTTCGCGCGCCTGCAGCGCCTGCGCGTGGGCCGCGCGGGCCGGCGGTGCATTCGAGGCATCGCCCCGCAGCGCCGTGTGCAGCACCGCGCGGTCTTCGGTCAGGTTGATCTTCTCGCCATCGAACATCGCCCGGACCCGCCCCGGCGCGTCGGCGGCGCGCAGCAGGCCGAAAAGGGCCTCGAGCGCGCCTGCGTCGTAGGACTGGCGTGCGAAGTTGGCGTAGACCGGGCCGACGCGGAGCGCCAGTTCGGTGGCGCGACCGGGGTCGCGGGCGACCAGGTCGGCGTTGCGGGTGTCGCGGAGTCGTGCGGCGTGGGCGCGAAGGGTGTCGTCAATCCGGTCCGGTGCGGTCATCGATGGCAATGGCGGCCGTCAAGCGGCCTGAGCGGGAATCGACTGGTTGGTATGCGTCAATCGGTTCTCGCGGTCAACGTAGACCAAGGTCGGCTTGTATTCCGCCGCTTCTGCCTCGTCGCACTGGCCGTAGGCACAGATGATGACCAGGTCGCCCGGCTGGGCGAGGTGCGCGGCGGCGCCGTTCACCGAGATCACGCCACTGCCCTCTTCGCCACGGATGGCGTAGGTGACGAAGCGATGTCCATTGTTGATGTTGAAGATGTGCACCTGCTCGTATTCGCGGATGCCCGAGATATCGAGCAGGCGGCCGTCGATCGCGCACGAGCCCTCGTAGTGCAGCTCGGCATGGGTCACGGAAGCGCGGTGGATCTTGGCCTTGAGTACATTCAGCAGCATGGCGTTAATTCCGTCGCGGGGACGGCTGTTCGACGTGAATCGTGAAGTCTAGCAGCCGATGGCGCGACGCAACATGTCCGCGCGGCCCGGAACCGCCCATTCGCGGGCGCAGGGGCGGAACACAGCGGTGCAGCGGCGCGGCGGCGTCAGCGGGGATTCATGAACCCGGCTCGAGGTTGTCGATCAGCCGGGTCCGCCCCAGCCGGGCCGCGACCAGGGCGACCCAGGGTGCATGGGGCACCGCCGGGCCCGACAGGTCGGCCCGCTGCATCGTGGCGTAGTCGACGTCGAAGCCCCCGGCCTGCAGGCGCCCACGGGCCATGCGTTCGACCGCCTCGACGCCCTCCCCCGCCTCAAAGGCCCGTCGCATCGCCTGGAGGGTGGCGTGGATGCCGGCCGCGCGCGGGCGTTCGTCCGGCCCCAGGTACTGGTTGCGCGAGCTCATCGCCAGGCCGTCGGCCTCGCGCAGGATCGGCGCGGCGACGATGCCGACCGGAAACGCGAGTTCGCGCACGAGGTAGCGGATCACCGCGAGCTGCTGGTAGTCCTTGCGGCCGAACACCGCCGTGTCCGGCTGCACCTGGTTGAACAGGCGCGCGACGACGGTCGCGACGCCATCGAAGTGGCCCGGGCGATGCGCGCCTTCGAGCACGCCGGTGACGCCGGGCACCCGCAACTGCACGGTGCCGTCGACGCCGAACGGATACATGGTGTCCAGCGAGGGCATCCACACCGCGTCGCAGCCGGCCGCGTCCAGGCCCTCGGCATCCGCCTCCGGGGTCCGCGGATAGCGGGCGAAATCCTCGTCGGGGCCGAACTGGGTCGGATTGACGAACACGCTGGCGACCACGCGGTCGGCATGGCGCCGCGCGAGTTCGACCAGCGAGAAATGCCCCGCGTGCAGATTGCCCATCGTCGGCACCAGCGCCACGCGCAGGCCTTCGCGCTTCCATGCGGCGACGCGCGCGCGCAGGCCATCGAGTTCGGTCAGGGTCTCAAGCATGTCGGGCGGAAGCCATCACGGGACGGGGCCGGCCATTGTCGCCGATCCGCTCAGGCGTAGGCATGCGCGGCATCGGGGAAGCGGCCCTCGCGGACCGCTTCGGCATAGGCCAGGGCCGCCGCCGCGACCGAGCCGCCCTCGGCGAGGAAATCCTTGACGAAGCGGGGCCGCCGGTGGCCGCTGTCGAGCCCGAGCATGTCGTGCAGGACCAGCACCTGGCCGTCGCAGCCGGGACCGGCGCCAATGCCGATGGTGGGGATCTCCAGGTCGGCGGTGATCGACGCGGCGACACCGGTGGGCACGCACTCGAGCACCAGCATCGAGGCGCCGGCGTCCTGCACGGCACGGGCCTCTTCGCCGAGCCGCGCGGCGGCGGCTTCGTCGCGGCCCTGCACCTTGTAGCCGCCCAGGCGCAGCACCGATTGCGGGGTCAGGCCCAGATGCGCGCAGACCGGGATCTCGCGCTCGACGAGGTGGCGGATCACGTCCAGTTTGTGTCCCGCGCCCTCGAGCTTGACCATGCCGGCACCCGCCTGCAGGAACGCCACCGAGGCGTCCAGCGCGCGCGCCGGCGTGGCGTCGGCGGCGAACGGCAGGTCGGACACGAGCAGGGCGCGCGACAGGCCACGCGCCACGCACGCGGTGTGGTAGGCGATGTCGTCCACGGTCACCGGCAATGTGCTGTCGCGGCCCTGGACGACCATGCCGAGCGAATCGCCCACCAGGATCAGGTCGATGCCCGCCGAATCGAGCGTGCGGGCGAAACCGGCGTCGTAGCAGGTCAGCATCGCCAGCTTGCGGCCGTCGCGCTTGGCCTGGGCCAGCGCGGGGACGGTCCATGGCTTGCCTGCGGGCGCGTCTTCTTTCGATGTCGAGGCGTACATGCGCGGGGCCTGTGGCTGCGTGGGAATGGAGTGTACGGGGCCCTGCGGGGGCATCCGGCAGGACGTGGACTCGTGGGGCATGGTCGCGGAAACCGGCCGCGACGGCACCGGGGGACCTAGCCTATCGCTTCGATGTCCTCGACCGCCATCGCCTGCAGCAGGTCGCGCGCCGGGCCCTGGCCGGGGATGACGATCCCTGGCGCGATCTCCAGCAACGGCAGCAACGCGAACGCGCGCTCGTGCAGGCGCGGGTGCGGCACCTGCAGGCCAGGCAGGTCGAGCACGGCGTCACCGTAGAGCAGCAGGTCCAGGTCGAGCACGCGCGGCCCCCATCGCGGATCGTCCTCCCGCCGGTCGCGCCCGGCCTCGCGCTCGATGTCGAGCATCGACGCCAGCAGGGGGCCCGGGGCCAGGCCGGTCTCGAGCAGGGCCACCGCATTGATGAAGTCGGGCTGGTCGACCCGCCCCCACGCCGGGGTGCGGTAGAGGCGCGAGGCCCGCAGGCAACGCGTGGCGGGGAGCCCGTCCAGCGCCGCGACGGCGGCGCGCACGGCGGCCTCCGCCGCGCCCAGGTTGGCACCGAGGCCTACATAGGCCTTCACCGGCGTGTCCACCGCTTCCGGATGCCGGTCAGGGCTTGCGACGACGTCGGCGACGACGACGGCGCGGCTCCTCGTCGGCCTCTTCGTCCCGCGCGGCCGCGGCCTCGGCCTGCGCGGCGATCACGTTGGCCGGGTCGAGCTGCGCCTCGCGCCAGAACTCGACGTCCGCGGCGTGCTCGTCCGAGGCGGCCAGGCGGAGGCTGAGGAAATCGAAGGCGGCGCGGAAGCGCGGATGGCCGAGCAGCTTGAACATGCGCTTGCGCTGGCGACTGCTGAAGCGCGACTGCAGCAGCCAGATCTCCTGCATCGGCAGCGAGAAGCGTCGCGGCAGGGCGATCATGTCGAGCTGATGGACGGTCACCCGGTCCGCGGCGCGGCGTTGCGCCTCGACCGCGTGCATGCCCTGCGACTGCAGCTGGTAGAGGGTGCGGCAATACGCCGGCCACAGCAGCAGCGCGAACAGGAAGGCCGGGGACACCGGCTCGTCGTTGGCCACGCGTTCGTCGGTGTTGCGGAACCCCGCCAGCAGGAAGTTGCGCAGCGCGCCACTCTTGTTGGACGACAGCGCGGCCGCCGTCTCCGGCAGCAACACCGGCAGCAGGCCGTGGCGCTCGAGGCCGAGGAAGCTCTCGACCGCGTGCCCCGACAGGAACATCTTCAGGCATTCCTCGAACAGCCGCGCCGGTGCCGAGTCGGCGACCAGGGGCGCGAGCCGGCCGATGGGTTCGGCGGTGGTGGCCTCGATCGCGAACCCGAGCTTGGCCGCCAGCCTCACCGCCCGCAGCATGCGCACCGGATCCTCGCGGTAGCGGGTCTCCGGGTCGCCGATCAGGCGCATCAGGCGGCTCTCGACGTCGTCGTAGCCGCCGGTGTAGTCGCGGACCGAGAAATCCTCGATCGAGTAGTACAGCGCGTTGGCGGTGAAGTCCCGACGGATCGCATCCTCTTCGATCGAACCGTACACGTTGTCGCGCACCAGCCGCCCGCCCTCGACCTCGCGGTCGCCGCTGCCGTCGTCGGTATTGGCGCGGAAGGTGGCGACCTCGATGATCTCGCGGCCGAACACGACATGGGCCAGGCGGAA
>JAUIJO010000070.1 GCA_030431185.1 Gammaproteobacteria bacterium
CCAGGATCACGATGTCCATGCCCAGCAGCAACCAGTTCCGGTCGGCGTAGAACTTGCCCAGCTGCACCAGCAGGGCCAGTAGCGACATCACCAGCAGGAAGGCCAGCGGGATCGCGGTGAACCAGACTGGACGCCGCTGCTTGATCAGGATCACCGACAGGATGCACAGGGTCAGGCCGGCGAGCAGCTGGTTGGTCGTGCCGAAGAGCGGCCAGATCACCATGCCGCCGGACCCGTCGCCGCCCGCGCCGAAGGCCAGGGCCAGGCAGGTCGCCAGCGCGACCAGGGTCGCCACGCCGCCATGCTGCACGGGCTTGACGCCCACTATCTCGGCCGCCTCCTGCACCACGTAGCGCTGGAGGCGAAGCCCGGTGTCCATCGTCGTCGCGGCGAACAGGATGGCCATGACCGACAGGATCGTGCTGCCCAGGCCCGGATCCAGGCCCAGGCCATTGGCGAGGATGTTGCCACCGCCATTCACGAAGGCGACCACGCCGCCGGACCCGAACTTGTCGTAGATGCCTTCCCACTCGCCCAGCGTCGCGAAGCCCGCGGTGCAGGCGATGATCGCCGCCAGCGCCAGCATGCCCTCGCCCACCGCGCCGAAGTAGCCGACGAAACGCGCGTCGGTTTCCTTGTCGAGCTGCTTGGAGCTGGTGCCGGACGCCACCAGGCCATGGAAACCGCTGATGGCGCCACAGGCGATGGTCACGAACAACAAGGGCACGATGCCCGGCGTCCCGTCGGGCACGTTGGCGTTCAGCGCCGGCGCCACGACGGTCGGGTGGAAGAACAGCGTGGCCGCGTACATCAGGCCCAGGCCGACGAAAAGCTGCAGGCCGTTGATGTAGTCGCGCGGCTGCAGCAGCACCCACACCGGAAGCAGCGAGGCCACGCCCGCATACGCGAACAACAGGATGATCCACTGCGCCTTCGGGCCGAAGCCCATCACCGACTCGGGCAGCGTGATCGGGTAGGACTGGCCGAGGAAGATCAGGGCGTACAACACCACCACGCCGATGATCGAGGGCCACAGCAGCGGCACCTTGAAGCGGTAGATCGCCTGGCCGATGAACAGGGCCACCACGATCGCGCCCCAGGTCGGGATGACCGAGGCCGGGTTGGCGACCAGCAGGTTGGAGATCACCACCGCGAACGCGGCGTTGACCATCAGCAGGAGCAGGAAGATCACCACCAGGAACAGGTTGCGCGCGCGCGTGCCGATGATCGGCCCCGTCAACGTGCCGATCGACTTGCCCTTGTTGCGCACACTGGCCCACAAGGCACCCATGTCGTGCACGCCGGCGAAGAACACCGTGCCCAGCGTCACCCACAGGAAGGCCGGCAGCCAGCCCCAGATCACCGCGATGGCCGGTCCGACGATCGGCGCCGCGCCGGCGACCGAAGTGAAATGGTGTCCCCACAACACGAACTTGTTGGTCGGCACGAAGTCGACGTCGTCGCGCATCGCGTGCGCCGGCGTCCGGTAGTCCGGATCGAGCCGGTAGATCTTCTCGGCGATGAACTTCGAGTAGAAGAAGAAGCCCAGCGCCATGGTGGCGAGGCCAACGAGCATCAGGACAACGGCATTCATGGCGGACCCTCCTCAAGGCACCGGCGATGGCGGTGCCTTGGGCAGGATGGAACCTCGACGGCGCGATTGGAAGCCGATCGCACCCGGCTATCGGCCCATTGCGACTAAAGTTGCAGCGCGCGTCGCCAATGTGCTGCGATGCAGCACGCGATTGCCGATCAAGTCGCCACGATGCGCAACATCTGCCCGGTGATGTACGCGCAGTAGGTGCCGAGCGCATAGCCCAGCACCGCCAGCAGGACGCCCACGGGCGCCAGCGCCGGATGGAACGCACTCGCCACGACGGGCGCGGAGGCCGCGCCGCCGACGTTGGCCTGCGAGCCGACCGCCATGAAGAACAGGGGCGCGCGGATCAGCTTGGCCATCAGCAACAGCAGGCCGGCATGCACGCTGATCCATATGAGGCCCAGCGCGAAGAGCCCGGGCTTGTCCAGCAACGCGCCGATGTCCATGTGCATGCCGATCGTGGCGACCAGCACGTAGAGCATCGCCGAACCCACCTTCGACGCACCCGCCCCTTCCAGCGTCCGTGCACGGGTGAAGCTCAGTGCGAGGCCGATGGTCGTGGCGAACACCACCATCCAGAAGAACCCGGACGTCAGGCTGTAGTCGGCCAGCTTCCATTCGGCCGGCAACGTCGCGATCCATGCCACGAGCGGATCGGCGAGGAAGTGCGCCAGACCGGTGGCACCCAGGCCCACGGCGAGGATGATCATCAGGTCGGCCAGCGTCGGGATGCGCGAATGCTCGGCCTGGTAGGCCTCGATGCGCCGCTTCATGTCCTCGATCGCGGACGTGTCGGCCCGGGTCCAGCGATCGAAGGCGTCCGAGCGCGCGGCCAGGAACAGCAGGATGGCCATCCACACGTTGGCCACCAGCACGTCGACGGCGATGAACTGGCCGAACAGGTCGCTGTCGACTTCGAACACTTCCTTCATCGCGGCCTGGTTGGCACCACCGCCGATCCAGCTGCCGGCCACCGTGGTCATGCCGCGCCAGGTGTCGCCTGCGACGGTCTCCGGATGCACCACGCCCATCACGCCGAACGCCACCAGCGCGCCCAGCATCACGCCCACCGTGCCGGTCAGGAACATGATCACCGCCTTGGGCCCCAGGCGCAGGATCGCGCCCAGGTCGATGGCGATGCACAGCAGCACCAGTGCGCTGGGCAGCAGGTAGTCGCGCGCGACCGGGTACAGGCCGGAGGCATTGCCATCGATCAGTCCGATGCTGTTGTAGATCGCCGGCACCAGGTAGCACAGCAGCAGGGCCGGCACGTAGGTGTAGAACTTCTTCCACAAGCCGTCGGGGCGCGAGGAGGTCCAGAAGATCGCGCCCAGGGTGATGGCCAGCAGTCCCATGACGACGGCGTCGTTGGTGATCAGGGCGGCGCTGGCGGTCGGATCGGTGGCTGCGGCCATGGAGGCTCCCGGTGGGGGTCAGGGTGTCGACATGGCGAGCGCCCCGCGGCGCTCGCCATGTCACGGCCGCCCGCCGGTGGGCGGGAGGCGATGGGGGCACGGGCGTGGCGTCCGTTGCCATGCGTCGACGCCGGTGGCGCGACGCATGCCCGGGGCGTGCGCGGCGTCAGTCGCCGATGTGCTGCTTCAGCCAGTCATTGACCGTGTCGTGCCACTGCACGCTGTTCTGCGGCTTCAGCACCCAGTGGTTCTCGTCGGGGAAGTACAGGAACTTCGACTCGATGCCCTGCCGCTGCAGCGCGGTGAACACGCCCAGGCCCTGTTCGACCGGGATGCGGTAGTCGAGCTGGCCGTGGACCACGAGCATCGGCACCTTCCAGTCCTTCACGTGATTGACCGGATTGAACTTCTCGTAGCCCTCGGGGTTCTGGTAGGGCGTGCCGCCGTTCTCCCATTCGGTGAACCACAGCTCCTCGGTCGCGTAACCCATCATCCGCTGGTCGAACACGCCGTCGTGCGAGACCAGGCACTTCCAGGGCGAGCGACCGGCTTCATCAAACCAATTCCCTGCGATCCAGTTGACCATGTAGCCGCCATAGCTGGCGCCCAGCGCGCAGGCCTTGTCGCCGTCCAGGAAGTCGTACTTCGCCTGGGCGGCGGCCCAGCCCTTCTGCAGGTCCTCGAGCGGCCGGTCGCCCCAGTGCCCGCTGATGGCGTCGGTGAACGCCTGGCCGTAGCCCGTCGAGCCGTGGAAGTCGATCATCACCACCGCGTAGCCCTGGCCCGCATAGGTCTGCGGGTTCCAGCGGTAGCTCCAGCCGTCGCCGAAGCTCCCCTGCGGGCCACCGTGGATGAGGAAGGCGACCGGATAGTCGCGGCCCTCCTGGTAGTTCCACGGCTTGACCACGTAGCCGTGCACGGTGTCGTTGTTCCAGCCCTTGAAGCTGAACTGCTCGAAGTCGCCGAACTTCACGTCCCCGAGCATCTCGCCCGCCGTCGGCGTGATCGCGCGCAGCGACCCGCCCTCGGGCGTGGCGGCGTAGATGACGTCGCCGGTCTTGAGGCCGTTGCGGGTGAACGCCAGCGTCGGCCCGGCCAACTGCACCGAGGACACGCTGCCGCCACCGACCAGCTTGCGCGCTTCGCCAGTGGCGACGTCGACCGCATAGAGCGGGTGCTCGCCCATGTCCTGCACGGCGGTGTAGATGGTCTTTCCATCGGCCGACAAGGTGATGCCGCCGGCGGAGCGGTCCCAGTCCGGGGCGACCTCGCGGGTGGCGCCGGTCGCCATGTCCATCGCCATCAGGCCGAAGCGGTCGGCCTCGAAGCCGGGACGCTTCATCGCGGTGTAGTAAAGCGTGCCGCCGTCGTCGCTGAAGGTGGCGCCGGTATCCCAGGCCTTGTTGGACGCGGTCAGGTTCTTCGCGGCACCCGAGCCGTCGGCGGCGACCTGGTACAGGTCGAAATTGGTCGACCAGGGCTCGCCGGCATTGGCCAGCCGCGCGCTCATCACCAGTGACTGGCCGTCCGGGGCCCAGGTGTATTCGCTGCTGTCGCCGAAGGGCCGGGACGGCACGTCGGCGAGCAGGTCGGCGCCCACCAGGGTCGCGGTCTTCACCATGCCCGTGCCCAGCGGCGCGACGAAGACGCGGTTGAGGCGCCCGTCGTTCCAGGTGTCCCAGTGGCGCACGAACATGCGGTCGTAGACCACGCCGCTCTGCTTGGACGCCTCCCGGCTCTCCAGCCGCCCGGCCGTACAGGCCAGGTCGCTGCCGCAGTCGGGGAAGGCTTCGACGTTGATCGCCACCCGGCCGCCATCGGGCGAAAGCTGGAAGCCGCCGACATCGACCGGCAGGTCGGTGAGCTGGCGCGGCGCGCCGCCGGCCGCGTCGATCGCATACAGCTGGGACGTCCCCGACTGGCTGCTGAGGAAGTACACGGTGCCGCCGTCGGGCGAGAACGCCGGCGAGTTCACGCTCCAGTCTTCGGGCGTCAAGCGCACCGGCGGGGCGGCGTCGCGCGCGAACAGGTCCTCGATCCACAGGCCGGTGCTGGACGAATTGGCCTCCAGGTCGGCCACCCGCTTGGCGAAGACCAGTTTGCGCCCGTTGGAGGACAGCACGGGCGAGGAGTAACGGTCCAACTGCGCCATGTCGCGCACGTTGAATCCACGCTCGGCGGCCTGGGCGCCGGCACCGGCGAACGGCAGGGCCGCGGCGACCAGCAGTGGAAGTAAGGCGTGACGCAGGACCATGGACGACTCCGACAGGACGAAAGTCCCCGATGGTAGGCCGCGACGCCCACGGGGGCAAAGGCCACCGGTCATGGCCGCCGCACGCGCCCCCCATGTTGCAGCACAGCATCGACGCGCCTCCGACGGGACCGGGGACGCGGGGCGGCGGGCCGGGACCGGCCCGCTATACTCGGCCGAGCTTTGCCATCCACAAGGTGCCCAGTGCCAGCAGCCCAAACCGCCGCACCCAACCGCGACGAATTCCTAGGCCATCCCAAGGGCCTGTTCGTCTGCTTCTTCACCGAGATGTGGGAGCGCTTCTCCTTCTACGGGATGAAGGCGCTCCTGCTCCTGTACCTGCTGAAGTACCACCTGTTCGGCGACGACGCCGGATACGACCTGCTCGGTGCCTACGGCGGCCTGGTGTATGCGATCCCGGTCATTGGCGGCCTGCTGGCCGATCGCTACCTGGGCATGCGCAAGGCGGTGCTGCTGGGCGGCATCCTGCTGGTACTGGGGCACATCGGCATGGCCTTCGAAGGCGAGCAGGCACGCATCGTCGCCGGTGAGGTGGTCCGCGACGAAGGCGCGCTGCAGGTGTTCTACCTGTCGCTGGCGCTGATCATCATGGGCGTGGGCTTCCTGAAGCCGAACATCTCCACCATCGTCGGCCGCCTGTATCCGGAGAACGATCCGCGCCGCGACTCGGGCTTCACCCTGTTCTACGCCGGCATCAACGTCGGCGCCCTGTTCGCATCGCTCATCTGCGCCTTCCTCGGCGAAACCTACGGCTGGAGCTACGGCTTCGGGGCTGCGGGCGTCGGCATGCTGGCCGGCCTGGTGATGTTCGTCTGGGGCCAGAAATACCTGCACGGACACGCCGAGCCCAACGATCCGGACAAGTTGCGCGAACGCGTCGGGCCGCTCAGCCGCGAGTGGTGGATCTACCTGGGCAGCCTCGGCGGCGTCGCCATCGTGTGGCAGCTGATCCAGCGGACCTGGACGGTCCACGGCGCGATGCATCTCATCGCCATCCTGCTCGCGATCTGGTTCGTCTATTTCCTCGCGACCCAGTGCACGACCGTGCAGCGCCAGCAGATGATCACCCTGGTCCTGCTGATCATCGGCGTGCTGGTGTTCTTCACCCTTTACGAGCAGACCTACGGCTCCTGGGTGACGTTCACCGACCGCCTGCTGACCAAGGACCTGTTCGGCGCGGCCAACGACGACTACACGCCGGCGCTGCCCTGGGCGGTCTACGCCCTGGCGGTGAGCCCCCCGCTGATGATCGCCGCACTGATGGCCAGCGACCGCGGACGCGGCGACGTGGCCAAGGGCCTGGTGGTGCTGATGGGGCTGGGCCTGTTCGTGGCGATCGCACACGACATCGTGCTGGTCAAGCAGACCGCGGGCTCGCTGACCTTCCTGGGTGCGTTCTTCATCGTGGTGTTGGCCCCGATCTTCTCCTGGTTCTGGCCCTGGCTGGAGAAGCGCGGGCTCAACCCCAGCAAGCCCGCCAAGATGGGCATTGGCCTGGTGTTCGCCGGCCTGGCGTTCCTGCCGATGGTCGCCGCCGCGCAACAGGCGGGCGCCAGCGACGCGATGGCCAGCGTCTGGTGGCTGGTGCTGGCTTACTTCGTCCTCGAGATCGGCGAGATGTGCCTGTCGCCGATCGGCCTGTCGGCCGTCACCCAGCTGTCGGTGTCGCGCGTGGTCGGCCTGATGATGGGCGCCTTCTGGCTGGCCACCGCCTATTCCGAAGTACTCGCGGCGGGCTTCGGCAAGCTGGCGTCGATCGAGCTGGCCGAAGGCGCCACCCTCGACATGGCCGAGGCCGCCACCAAGTACTCCGACCTGTTCTGGCTGATGGTCTGGGTCGGCATCGGGTCCGGGATCGTGTTCCTCGTGCTCACGCCGCTGGCGAAACGCTGGATGCACGGCGTCAAGTAAACGCCCGCAGCGACGAAGACGAAAAAGGGCGCCCCGCGGGGCGCCCTTTCTCTTCGCAGCCATGGCTCGCCGCGAACGGTCGGCCTGGGATCAGTTGCCGGCGGCGCCCTCCCGCGTCGACCCGGTGCCCGCGACCTCGCCGCCCAGGCTCTTCGAGAAGAAGGCCAGCAGTCGCGTGTAGAACTCGCGGCGATGTTCCTCCTTGTAGAAGCCATGGCCTTCGTCGCGGTAGTACAGCGCCTCGACGGGCACGCCGGCCTGCTTCAGCGCGCGCTCCATCATCTCGGTGTGCTGGATGGGCGCCCGTTCGTCTTCGCCGCCCGCGGCCAGGAACACCGGGACCTTGATCTTGTCGGCCATGCGGTTCGGCGATACCGCTGCCAGCTGCTCGCGGGGCCCCACCCATTCATTGAGGAAGGTCTCGCCCGAACCGCGCTCCTGGATATCGCCGTCGGTGTGCATGGTCGGCAGGTCATACACGCCGATGTAGCCCGCGGCGCACTTGTACAGGCCAGGCTCCCGGGCGACGCCCATCAGCGAAGCATAGGCGCCATAGCTGGCCCCATAGATGCAGATCCGGGCGGGATCGGCGTAGCCCTGCTCGATGGCCCAACGCGTTGCGTCGGTCACGTCGTCCTGCATCGCGCGACCCCATTGGCGGGCACCAGCGTTCTCGAAGGCGCGCCCATAACCACCGGAGCCGCGGAAGTTGACCTGCAGGACCGCGTATCCGGCATCGGCCAGCATCTGCACGCCCGGGTCGAAGCCCCAATCGTCGCGGACGTCGAAGGGCCCGCCGTGCGGGTGCACGATCGTGGGCAGGTTTTTGCCGCTCGAACCCCTTGGCAAGGTCAGGTAACCGTGCAGCGGGAGGCCGTCGCGGGACTGGATCACCACCGGCTTCTTCTCGGCCATGAGTTCGGGATCGATCCACTGCGCGCGGCTGACCACGTGCGCGGCTTTCTTGGCGACGGTATCGAACAGGTAGTAGTCGGCCGGGGACGTGTCGCTCCATACCTCGACGAGGGCGAGCCGCCCGTCGCTGGTCTGCGACGTCACGCTGACGCCCTGTCCGGCGAACGCCGCCTCCAGGCTCTTCTGCAGGCGGGCGTCCGCGGAGTCGGGATCGAAGAACTCGGTACGCACCCGGCCCGACATGAACCGAGCACCGACCGGTTCGCGCGAATTGTTGGCGTAGATGATCCCGGCCGGGTCCACCGCGGCGTCACGCAGGAGCTCTCGCGGCTTGTCCCACTGGCCGACGTCGTACGCGACGATCGCGTCGGGACCCTGTGCCCGCTCGGCGATGAAGTACGCGACGCTGTCGTCGCGGGAGAAGCCGATGGGCCGCTCGAACAGACCATCGGTGCCCTCGCTGCGGATCAGCTCCCACTCGGCCCCCGGCTTGGGGCGATAGAACAGCTTGCGGACGTTGTCGACGTCCGAGCCCATCGCGAAGCGCACCTCGCCCTTGTTGTCGGTCTTCATCGTCGCGTTGCGGACCGGCGCCGCCGCCAACCGCACGCGCCGGCCGGACATGACGTCCAGGCGATCCGCGCGCGTGTAGGGCTCGTTCGAGAAGGGCGTGATCGACGCGACGACGTAGCGGTCGTCGTCCGGCAGGTCGTCGACCAGGAAGGCGGCGACCGCCTCCACCTTCTTGGGCTGGATGGTGGTCCCGGGTCCCGCGCTCGTCACGGACTGCCCCGCGAGGATTTCCGCGCGGCTACCGTCGGCATTGATCGCATAGAGGTTGCCGTCGGGCTGCGGACGGGCCAGCATGCCGAACTTGCGCGCGGTGCTGATCACGACGCGCTCTGGATTCACCCAGTTGAAGTCGATCACGTGGGTGTTCTTCTGCAGGGTGAAGTTGCCCGTCACCTCCAGCGTCTCGCGATTGAGGATCACCAGCGCCGTACGATCCTCGAGCAGCACCGTTGCCGCGTAGTACTCGCCATTCGGCGAGATCTTGATGTCCGAGAAGCTGTCGCGCTTCACGTAGGCGTCCAGGTCCACCGCGTGCGCGGTCGGGGCCCCCAGGCACGCCATCACCAGGCCCAGCATCAGCCCCTTGCCTTGCTTTCCCATCTCCATTTCCTCTCAAGGTTCGCCGTGGACGTCCGCCCACGGCAACATGACGTCCAGTTGGCCTACTCGCTCCTGGCGGGATCGCCCACGTTCACCTTCCCGCCGATGTGGCGGCCGAAGAAGGCCAGCATCTCCGTGTACAGCTTGAGGTTGCTTTCTTCCTTGTAGAAGCCATGCATCTCGCCGGACTGGATGATCATGCCTTCCGGCGGGTTGCCGGCGGCCGTCAGTGCGGCGTTCATCGCCTCGGTGTTCTCGGGCGGACAACGCGGGTCGCGCGCGCCCGCGGCGAGGTACACCGGCAGGGTGATCTTGTCGGCGTGGTTGACCGGCGACATCGCGCTGCGCTCTTCCTTGGTGGCGCCCAGTGCCCGATAGAGGTAGCGGCGTCCGCTCTCGCGGTCGCTGGTGTCGCTCTTGGTCATCTGGATCTCGGCGTCGTAGGCACCCACGTAGCCGAACGCGCAGCTGTACAGCCCGGGCTCGCGCGCCGGCGCCATCATCGAGGCATAGCCACCGAAGCTGCCGCCATAGATGCAGATCCGGTCCTTGTCGGCATAGCCTTCGTTGATCGCCCAGTGCGTGGCATCGATGATGTCGTTCATGATGCCGGTGTCCCACTGCCCGTAGGCCATGTCCTCGAAACCCTTGCCGAAGCCACCCGAACCGCGGAAGTTGACCTGCAGCACGGCATAGCCACGACTCGCGAACATCTGGGCTTCACTGTTGAAGCGCCAGCTGTCGCGCGGCCCCATCGGACCGCCATGGGGATTGACGATCATCGGCATGTCGCGGCCGTCGGAGCCCTTGGGGATGGTCAGGTAGCCGTAAAGCGTGAGCCCATCGCGGGACTTCATCGCGAACGATTTCACCGAGGCCATCTTGTCGGGGTCGAGCCAGTTGCGGCTGCGCATCAGGAAGCGCGCCTTGCCGGATTCGCGGTCGTAGAGGTAGAGCTCGCCCGGGTCGCTGTCGCTGTATACCGACACGACGACCTGCTTGCCATCGCTCGTCGCGCTCGAGAAGTCCACGAAGCGTCCCGGGAACGAGGCCGCCAGCGACGCGTACAGCTCCGCGTCGGGGTGGGATTCGTCGACCATGGTGACCCGCGGGGCGCCCGGCATGGTGATCACGCCGAGGATGGTCTCGTTGTCGGTCGCGACGATGTAACCCGCCGGATCCGAAACGGGATCGTGGAACAGGTTCTTGAACTCGCCGGTCCCGGAATCGATGACGCCGAACGCTTCGGTGCCCTTGCCGTCGCTCTCGGTGGCGTAGATGCGTCCATCGCCCGACGTGCCCACCACGCTCAGGCGCTTGCCCGACGTCTTGGAGCTGTTGAGCAGGGTCCAGCTTCCGTCGGCCTTCCGCTCGTAGAGTTCATTGTGGGTATCGAAGTTGCCCTCTGCGTCCTCGTCGTCGTAGCACACGGCGAAACGCACGGCCTTGTCGTGGCCGAGTGCGATCGAGCAGTTCTCGCGAGGCGCCTTGCCGAGCGACTTGCGACGGCCCGACAGGACGTCGAACAGCACCACCTCGGTGCCCGCGCCTTCCGAGGAACGCGGGTAGTTCACCTCCATGATGACGTTGTCCGCGTCCTCCTGCAGCGTATCGAGGAGGCTGAAACGCTCGTTGCCGACCTGCTTGCCGCGCTCGGTCGCACCGCGCGTTCCCCGGAAGACCAGCGGTCGGGGCTGGCTGCCGTCGGCGTTGACGCCGTACCACTCACCGGTGCCGAAAGGCTGCGCATAGCGGCCCACCTTGCGGATGGAGTTGAACATCAGGCGGTTGGCGCTGACCCAATAGAAGCTGCCCACGCTCTTCTCGTTGGGCAACTGGTTGACGTTGACCACGCCGAGGTCGTTCGTCCGCAACACGGTGAGCACGTCCTGCCCCTCGCGATCCACGGTCATCGCCAGGTACTGGCCATCCGGTGAGATCTTCACGCTGCTATAGGTCGCGTGGCGAACGAAATCCTCGATCGGAATCGGCGCTTCGGCCATGACCGGGCCCGCCAGCAGCAGCATGGCTGCAACAAGATACTTCTTCATCTGTCCCCTTCCCCAATTGGTGTCAAACAGTACTTCCCCGGCCCAAGATTAGCCCACCCGCGGGCGCAAGGCACCCGTCATCGCCGAAAGGGGATGGATCTCACGCCAGCGTGGTGGCGAGGGCCTGCTCCCAGCCGGGCAGGTCGAGCTCGTATTCGTCGCCCAACAGCGTCGTGTCGAGCACGGAATAGGCAGGGCGCGTCGCGGGGGTGGGATACTCGGCGGTACTGATCGGCACAACGTCAGGACGCCGGGAGATGCGACCCGACGCCGTCGCCAGGTCCATGATGGCCGAGGCGAAATCGAACCAGCTGCACTGCCCCTGCGCGGCGAGGTGTCGGACGCCACTCGCCCGGATGCCCTGCCGCAGGATGCGCGCCGTCGCATCGGCAATGAGCCAGGCCGGGGTCGGGGAACCGACCTGGTCCGCGACCACCCGGAGTTCGTCGCGCTCGGCCCCCAGCCGGAGCATCGTCTTCAGGAAGTTGTGGCCATGCAGGCCATGGACCCAGGCGGTGCGGAGGATGAGGTGGGGGGCACCACTCCCCGCCACGGCGCGCTCTCCCGCCAGCTTGCTTTCCCCGTAGACGCCGAGTGGATCGGTGGGGTCGTCTTCGCGGTAGGGTCGCTGCCCTGCCCCGTTGAACACGTAATCGGTCGAATAATGGACCAGGGGGATACCGGCATCCGCGCAGGCGCGCGCCATCGCGGCGGGTGCCCGTGCGTTGACCGCGTGCGCGAGCCCGGGCTCCTGTTCGGCCCTGTCCACCGCGGTGTATGCCGCCGCGTTGACGACCACGTCGGGCGCCACCCGCCCGACCAGGGGACCGATGCCGTCGTCCCGGGTCAGGTCGATGGCCTCGCAGCGACCGCCCCCGGCGAGCTGGCCATCGCGCGTCGCCGCGACGACCTCCCCCAGCGGGGACAGGGCGCCCAGCAGCGCATGGCCCACCTGGCCATTGCCACCGAACACCAGGCACCTCATGGCACGTAGACCGGCAGGCGGCTTTCGTCGACCTCGTCGAGGAAAGGCGCCCGGGCATCCTTGGGAGACAGCAGCGGTTCGCTCGCCGGCCAGTCGACGGCCAGCCGGGGATCGTCCCAGCGTATGCCGGCATCCGCCTCGCGATCGTACGTGGCGGTACACAGGTAGGTGAACAGCGCGCGTTCGCTGAGGGTGACGAAGCCGTGGGCGAAGCCTTCAGGGATCCAGAAATGGCGCTTGTTGTCCGCACTGAGATGGACGCCCGTCCATTGGCCGAAGGTGGGGGATCCCCGGCGGATGTCCACCGCGACGTCCCACACCTCGCCTTCGAGCACGGAGACATACTTGCCCTGCGGGTTCGGCCACTGGTAATGGAGCCCCCGCAACACGCCGCGGCTGGACGACGACACGTTGCCCTGCACGAAGCCAGGCGCCAGGCCATGCCCGGCCAGCTTGTCCTGGTTGAAGGACTCGAAGAAGAACCCGCGTTCGTCGCCGAATACCTGCGGCTCGATGACGAGGCAACCGGGAAGATCGGTCTCGATGACCTTCATGGCACGAACCCCCGCTTGGCCAGGCCGCTCAGGTATTCCCCGTAGCCGCTCTTGGAGAGGGGCGCCGCGAGCTCGAGCAGCCTGTCGTCGTCGATCCAGCCATTGTTCCAGGCGATCTCCTCC